>CBJMBI010000079.1:0-11565 GCA_966427955.1 uncultured Ktedonobacterales bacterium | reverse complement strand
AAAGGATGAGCTTCCAGCTTCCGGCATCACACAGTAAAGAACCAAGCATACAAGATTAGTTTTTCAGGAAGAAGAATGTGACACTAGGTGCTGAAGATGTAGATTACGAGTTGTCAGAGCTTGCTGAGCATTTGAGAGCGTATAGAGAGCAGGCTATGGAGAATAACTCAAAGCTAGAAGAAGGAAGCGATGGGCAACTGCTTCTCAATGCTCTGCTTGCCTCTGACGACGATGACCACCAAAGTCTTCTCGATCATTTTAAGCAGTTGGGGGGCCAACTGGCTGGGCAGGGAACAAAGCTCGATGTAGGATTGAGCACTCTACAAGAGAGTGTTGAGGCTTTGGTAAATGAACTCAAGAGCATCTTATGGGATCAACCTGTCCTGCTGAGTAGAGCGAAAGAACATCTTTATCAGCTATCCTCTCAGTGTATTGTTGCACTAACGTGTGGCTATCAAACAGTACAGGATCAGCATCTCGAAGAAAAAACACAAGCGTTTAAGCGGCTAGAGCATCGCCTACAGGCCTTACAACATATCAATGGCGTAAGTAACTCTACGATGGATCTGGATCAAACTCTGGAAATTACGGCTCAGGTGGTGGCGGAAGAACTACAGATAGACCTCTGCTCAATCTTTTTCTATGATGAACTCCAGCGTACGCTCACATTACGAGCGACCAACGGTCCACGTCCACTTGGTGGCATCCACTTTACATTGCGCTTAGGTGAGGGATATAGCGGCTGGGTAGCTGACAAGGGACGACCAGTCATTGTCAGCGATGCATTGGAAGATGCAAATTTTGCCTCTGAAGCAAGTGCCTATCATGTTCCATTCCGTGGCCTGATGGCATTGCCTATCATCTTCTTTGGGAGTGCAGAGCGTCTCATTGGCGTCATTAGTGTACAATCGCAGGAACCGCGTAACTTCACACAGGATGAAATAAGTTTTGTTGAGGTTGTCTCTGGCATTGTCGCAATCAATATCGAAAATGGACGGCTCTATGAACAAACCGATGAACAACTGCGGCGGAAAGTCCATGAACTTGCCACTATCCACCGTGTCTCCAATATTATAGCAATGACGCTCAATTTGGATGAGGTGCTGCAAATCATTACAACTCAGGCTGTGCATTTATCTGGAGCAGAACGATCGTGTATTTTCGAACTTGATCCAGACAGGCAACGTTTGCATGTGCTTGCTCACTATGGTATGACGAATAATCAAGCATCGCGTATGCAGATAGGTGTTGGCCAATGTTGTGCGGGCCGTTCCGTTCAAACGGGTCGACCTAGCATGGCGGTGGATTGCTTTTTGACGGGCGGGAATTGTTTCCTGCACAGCGATCCATTCATGTCTGCAGAAATTCACTCTGTGCTTTGTGTTCCACTGAAGGTGAAGCAAAAGATCCTGGGATGTATTTGCATTTACAGCAGTCATCGGCATCTATTGAGTCCTGAGCAAATGCAACTAGTAGTTACCTTTGCTAACGAAGCAGCGATTGCGATTGAGAATGCTCGGCTCTACGAAGAGACTCGGCGTGGTCTTGAACTCAAGTCGGCGTTACTGCGTGAATTAAATCACCGTGTAAAAAATAATCTGGCAAATGTTGCTGGTATTCTATCATTACAGCAAAGGCGGACTAAATCGGCTGAAGTGCGCAATATGTTAGCGGAGACAATCAATCGTGTGCTAGGTCTAGCTGCAACACATGATCTACTGGCACATGAGGAGGTCAGCGAGGCACGTCTAGATGATCTTGCACGCAAGATTGTAGGTGTTGCTAATGCGAACCTGTGTCCACCCGACAAACACATTACATTTCAGATTGATGCCAGCCCAACCATCATTTCTTCGCGTGCTGTAACGATACTAGCATTAGTCATCAACGAGATGATCTCTAATGCCATTAAGCATGGTCTTGCAGGTGTATCCAAAGGAACAATAACCATTCGTGGGCGTGAAGAAGATGCAATGGTCAGTGTACAGGTTCTTGATACAGGAAAGGGACCGGAGCAGCCCATCGAGGGAACAGGAGAAGGAAGTAGTGATGGCCTTGGTCTTTCGTTAATCCAACACTTGATAGCGGATCTAGATGGAAAGTTTTCTCTCCGACATGAAATCGTAAGCGATCCTGAAAAAGACGGTGTTGAGGTAGAACAGACAATAGCTGAGGTACGCTTCCCACTTGTAAGACGGAGATAGCTACACTTGGAACTTTTTGTATATGGCATGTATCTAGTGGTTAGAAGTGGAAGAGTAGATGCCTATGTATGAATCAGTACAAAAGAAAAGGATTCTCCTTGTTGAAGACGAGTCTATGATCCGGCAAGTCTTATGCATCTGTTTAAAAGAGCGAGATTTTGATATACTAGGAGTTACCAGTGGTCAAGAAGCGATGCTAGTGATTCCAGAATTCAACCCCCACCTGATTATCCTTGATCTACTCATGCACCCGATTTCTGGTTGGGATATTCTGCACTGGCTGCGTGCAAATCATCTCACGCCCCGTATCCCAGTCCTCGTTACCAGTGCTCTTGTGCACTTGACGGAACAAATGCAAGGTTTCGAAGAAGGGGCGATCGAATATATTCCTAAGCCCACACAACCAAGCATTATCAGAGAGTGTGTTCACAAGCTCTTAGCAATGACAGATGACCAACGAAGGAAATTTTATCACAAGCGTATGGATGAACAACGTAAAGTGTTGGCACATCTCTCTGCAGCTCAATTTGATGAGTTTGTATACTAAATCAAGGGGAGAGGGCTTGTCCACACTTTGTGCAGAAGCGGTTCCCCACCGGATTGCGTTCACCACAGACCAAGCATTGCTTTAAAACAGAGCCACAATGTGTACAATAACGCATCTGAGGTTTATTCATAGAGTGACAGTTGAGGCAGTGGTACAGAGAAAGCTGGCGATTATCTGCTTGTGAAGGAATCCTTGGGCTAGTATATGATGGCACTAATGGTGTTGCTGACGCTCCTGATTGTCTATAATGGTTACCCATAGGGGGTAAATTGCCTCTGTTGGCTGTATTGTTTATTAACGCATTTTGAAGAGCATTGGCCATCTCACGGGCTGTCTGATAGCGCTGTTGAGGATGCTTCATCAGCGCTGTTAAAATAATCTGTTCGATAGTGGGTGAAATAGTGGGATTGATCGTACTGGGACGAGGGGGTGGTTCGTAAATATGGCTATGTGCTAGTGCTGGATAAGTATTACCCTGGAAGGGTGTCCGACCAGTTTGTGCTTCAAATAGCATAATCCCCAAAGCATAAATATCAGCGCGGCCATCCACCGCTCCACCCTGGCATTGTTCAGGAGACATATATTCGGGAGTGCCTACACCGGCTCCGGGACGTGTTAAATTGTCCTGTGTGCTAGCTAGAACTTTGGCAATACCAAAATCTGAGAGAATAGGACGCCCGGAGCGATCCATCAACACATTGACAGGCTTAACATCTCGGTGGATGATTCCTTCTGCATGGGCATATGCCAGAGCATCAGCGAGCTGCGTAAAGATGGAGACAACTTCATCTATGGCCATCGTGCGGCCTTCGCGCTGGAGCTGATCAAGGCGATCTTTAAGCGTACCCCCATCTACCAGTTGCATTACAATATAGAGGTGGCCATCTTGTTCATTGGCATCATGGACCGTAACGATATTGGGATGTGAGAGATGTGCTACCAGCCTAGCTTCCAAGTTAAAACGCTCGACAAAACTACGGTCAGCAGCATACCAAGGAGGAAGGACTTTAATGGCGACATCTCGACCAAGTGTTTCCTGGTGAGCCTTATAGACTTTTGCCATGCCACCTTGCCCGAGCGTTTCAAATACACGGTAGTTGCCGAGCATTGTTCCAATAAGATCATCTTGCTTTTTCATATGGCAGCATTAACGTTTGGCAAAGACAAGTACTGTTTGACCGAGTTGTATCTGATCGCCTTCTTGCAGTGGATAAGTCTTGAATTTATCCACTAATTGATCATTGACCTTTGTACCATTGGCACTTCCTTCATCTTTGAGGGAGTAAGTACCATTGCCCATATTCACGATCGAGGCATGCAGGCGGGAAACGGCGAGATCCTCAAGGAAAATATCGCTTTCACGGCTGCGACCGATGCTCAATGACTCCTTGCGTATTTCGTAAACCCGGCCTGGCTCTTTGCCTTCCTTGACCTGGACATAGCCTATGGCACCGCTTGGCTGTCCTGTTGAGCGTAGAACAGTTTTATCTACCTCGTTGCCTACAAAACTTGCGCCTGAATTTCCAATACCGCCTTGTTGCCAATTCGAGAGTCCGCTGGAATTAGCTGGTTGCGCAACTGGTGATGCAGGCCCCTGATTTGACCAAGAAGCGGCTTGCTGTGCTTGTGCCCATCCAGAGGATTGTGGGTTACTAACTCCAAATGCAGGTGATGATTGCTGACTTTGCTGAACAGATGCGGGTACACCTGTTTGCATACCCCAAGCTTGTTGTTGGGGGGCAGCTGCTTGCTGTTGTCCCCAAGGATCTTGAGATGTAGGAGCGGGAGCAGGTTCCCAAGGGTTGGCAGGTTGTTGTTGTTGCTGTTGAGCGGGAGCAGGTTCCCAAGGATTAGCAGGTTGTTGTTGAGCGCCCCAAGGATTGGCAGGTTGTTGCTGTTGAGCGGGAGCGCCCCAAGGATTGGCAGGTTGTTGTTGCTGTTGAGCGGGAGCGCCCCAAGGATTGGCAGGTTGTTGTTGAGCGGGAGCGCCCCAGGGATTGGCAGCTTGTTGCTGAGCGGGAGCGCCCCAAGGGTTTTGAGGGCCGCCTGCCCAGTTGCCGACTTGTGTAGCAGGATTTGCAGCTCCCCACTGACCTTGTCCTGGTTGTCCCCATGGGCCTTGCTGATTCCAAGCACCGGGTTGCGCTTGACGCTGCCAATCGCTGTTGCTGCCAGTTGCCATACCCTTCTTTTTGTTATTGCGCATAAAGAAGATAATACCGACAACTATGGCCACGATTACTATGAGACTAATAATAATAACTAGGCCTGAAACAGGTAGTCCTGTGGAAGCAAAAACTAACATAACGGTTCACCCCTCTAATCGTGGGGGTAGCATGGCAACCTGCGTATCTAAGCTTGTATAGGTTGTGGATGCAGGCTTGCAGCCACCCGAGATAGATCGGGCACCAGCATTGGTACCCCCTACAACTGCGACGATGTATGTCAAAGCTATAGACAATTATCGCAATTCGAAACGTGCCTCAACACTCCCAAAACGGAGAACATCACCATCTTTAAGAGTGCACTCCTCAAATGGTGTCAATGTAACACCATTTAAACGCGTTTTATTGAGAGCATTGAGGTCCTCAATGGTATACTTCCCTTGCTGATGGCGCAGATACGCGTGCCGACGTCCAACCGTTTTGTCTGTCAAGGGAATCTCTGGATAGATGCCCAGAGTGGGATCTTTACGACCAACAACCACCATATCACCTTTTAGAGGAAAGCTTACTCCGCTAGAAAGAATGATGATGCGTGCTTCCTTGACGGGAGCGGATGGTTTTGTAGGAACGAGATGCCCAATTTTTTGGTCGTTATCTATTCCAGGCGGTATAACAACTGGCGGCATAGCCTGGATACGCTCTTGGACTTGTTCAAGTGCTGTGATGAACTCCCTCGGAGTCGCGAAGCGATCGGCCGGGGACTTGGCGAGAGCCTTTTGCATGAAAGTGTCCATTTCCACTGGCAGACTAGGTCTCAGGCGACAAACCGATGGTATCTTATCATTCATGTGCTTAATGACAATATCTACAGCTGTCTCACCTTCATAGGGAGGATGGCCAGTAAGCATTTCAAACAAAACTGCGGCAACCGAGTATAGGTCAGAGCGGGTGTCCGCTGAACGCCCGCTTTCTGCCTGCTCAGGCGAAATATAGTAGGCAGTACCCATAAATACATTGGATTGTGTCAGTGTGACAGTTTCCTGGCTCCGTGCGAGACCAAAGTCGGTGATCTTAACCATGTCCTTGCTATTAATAAGAATATTTTGTGGTTTAATATCTCTATGTACTACACCTTGCTTGTGTGCTGCATCTAATCCTTCAGCAATTTGTCGTGCATAATTAAGTGCCCGTAGCGTTTCGAGTGGGCCCTGGTTGAGCATATAGTATTTCAAGCTCTGTCCATCAATATAGTCCATCATAATATAATGCATATTGTTATCATTTCCATAGTCAAAGATGCGTACAATATGTGGGTTGTTGAGATTCAAAAGAATATGTGCCTCTCGTTGGAAACGGGCTAGCAGTTCGCCATCCCCCGAAAGTTCAAGGTGCATAACTTTGACTGCATAGATACGATTATCTTGAAGATCACGTGCGATATAGACGGTGGCAAAACTACCCCGCCCGCGTTCGTCAACAAGCTTATAGCGGCCCCTAATGACGTGGCCAATTATATCACCATTCATATCAAAAGTGATAGGAACCCCCACACGTTGGCTGAGGAGAATGCCATTCCCCCTTTCTTCTTGATTCATTGTAGCTTACCCTGTATCAGGAGCCTTTCCATCAACGGATTGGATTCCTGATCTAAGAATAGGCTACTGTTAGCGGCTACATTATACACCATCCATTCGTCTATGTCATAAAAATCCTTTCAGGAGATTCATCTCCTGGAAGGAATGGGACAAAAGTAACCGGCTCGTAGACCTCGTAGGAAGGAATCCTCCTGATTCATTCATAAGAACGGAATAGATCGCGAAAAATCTCACTTGATGGCTATGGTGTACTACTTTTGATGTGAATAACTATGAAGCCTCGTTTTGGCATGATGTATAATGCGCAACTGACTGAATTATCCTAGATATCTTGAAACATCTCGCTGATACTCTCACGGTTGTGAAGGCGTTTGATGGCTTCTCCAAAGATAGGTGCGACAGAAACTACTTCGATCTTGGCTGTAAATTGTGCTGGTTGGTTCTCAATCGTGTCAGTAATCAAGAGAAGTTTAATAGGGCTTTTTTCAAGGCGCTCGACTGCCCCTTCGGTCAGAACCCCATGAGTCACGGCGGCATAGACCTGAGTTGCTCCTTGTGCGGTTAATTCGGCTGAGACACTGGCCAAAGTTCCGCCTGAGGTGACGAAATCATCGACGATAACAGCTGTTTTTCCCTTTACATCACCGATGATTTGCATGATAACGACCTTTTCGTCATGGCTAGTGCGCTCTTTATAAGCAATGGCGATGGGCACACCAAGATTTGATGCAAAGCGGCGGGCTTGTTTAGCAAAGCCAACATCGGGTGAAACGACAACCATATTCTGTAGATTCATAGCTTTAATGCGAGCTATGAATGTCGGTAAGGCATAGAGATTGTCGACAGGCTTATGAAAGAACCCCTGGATTTGTGGCGCATGCAAATCCATAGTAATAATGCGATCGGCCCCAGCAACCTCTAATGCATCGGCGCACACTCGTCCACGAATAGAGACACGCGGCTCATCCTTTTTATCCCCTTTGCCATAACTGAAGTAAGGCATAACGACAGTAACCGAATCGACTCCTGAGCGCTTGAAAGCATCGATCCAGAAAAGTAGTTCCATAAAATTGTCGTTAGAGGGAAAAACAGTTGTTTGCACAATATAAACCCGACGACCACGCACATTTTCTAGGATTCGTACAAAGGTATTCCCATCGGAAAAGCGTAGTGTCTCATTCTTGCCCTGTGGAATGTCGAGATACTGACAGATGCGCTCTGTCAGTCGTGGACTACCACTGCCTGCAAATACCATGATGGGGTCATCGTTCATAGTTAATCCTATGCCTCTTCGTAGCGGCCACCAAGGTATCGGGCTAGGAACTTCTCGGCGGCAGCATAAAACTTCAGGCGATTTTCTGGTTTGGCAAAACCATGACCTTCGTCAGGGAAGAGCATATATTCATGGTCAATCCCTTTACTTCTCATTGCCTCAACGATTTGTTCCGATTCTGCTTGCTTAACACGTGGATCATTGGCTCCTTGTGCAATCAGCAAGGGGATTTTAATCTGATCAACTTTGAAAAGTGGTGAACGTGACTTCAAAAACTCTTCCTCCGTATCCGGGTTGCCAACGCGTTTGTACCAAGTACCCATGAAGGCTGCCCAGTAGGGAGGAAAAGAGCGACTCAATGTTAATAGATTACTAGGACCAACAATATCAACTGCACAACAGAAGAGATCTGGAGTGAATGTTGCTCCTACCAATGCAGCGTACCCGCCATATGAACCACCAAAAATAGCTACCTTTTGTGCATCTGCGATGCCCTGTTCAATAGCCCAATTAACGCCGTCAACTAGATCATTGTGCATGTTGCGTCCCCACTCGCGGTTGCCTGCATTCAAGAAGTCTTTGCCATAACCTGTTGAGCCACGGAAGTTAACTTGCAGGCAGGCGTAGCCACGATTGGCGAACCATTGTGCTAGTGGATTATAGCCCCAGGTATCGCGGGACCATGGGCCGCCGTGAATATTAAGGACCAGTGGCAGATTAGCTTGCTGTTCTTGGACTGGTAGGGTGAGATAACCATGAATGGTCAAGCCATCACGGGCAGTGAACGAGATAGGCTTGGTCTCTGCCAGTGGATATTTGCTCAGTTCAGGTTGGTTTTCGAAAAGGAATGTCACTGCTTGATTTTTTCGATTATAAGCGTAAAACGAAACAGGGCCATTATCTACCGTAAAAGCAATAAGCCAGATTGTATCAGCATTGTCGCGACTAACGATCGAGAAATCGCCTTGGTGAATTTTGCGGATGCATTGGAAATCCTCTTTGATTGATTGATCGAGTACGACCCACTCCACACGATCTCTATTAAAAGCGATAGCCTGTATTTCCCATGTATCAGGATGAATAAGTGTATTGCTTATATCATAATGAGGATCTTCGGCAATGACCCTCAAATCGTTGGTAGCAAGGTTGAGCTTAACGAGACGCCCCGTGTTTGCATGACGGGAGTCGAGCAAATACATGGATTGCCCATCAAGGGTGAAACCGACAGCACCGCTGGAAAGAGCATCATCGGCATCCCAAGTAATAAGTGTTTGCCACGTGCTTTCCTGGGTATCTCGTACCAATAATTCTAAGCTGCCATCAGGTAGACTAGCATTTGCTCCACGAACTTGAAATTGTGCATCAACAACCCATGCTACAATATTGCCCGGATTTTTGGCGACCAAAGTGAGTTCCCCTGAGGTGAGTTTGAGATGGTAGACATCATGGGCTTGCGGATTCTCTTTGTTCAGACCGATCAGCAGTTCGTTGGGGAAATGTTTGTCCTGCTTGATAATGCGGGCCTGTACATTTTCAAATGGAGTTAGATCGCGTGTCTCTTGTGTCTCTAGATCAGTAGCATAGAGGCGCCAGTTCTCGTTACCGCCGATGTCCTGGATGTAGAAGATGTGTTTGTTATCTGCAGCCCAGAAATAGAAACGAATGCCCCTATCAGTATCATGAGTAACGGGCTGAGCATTATCTTGGCCAATCTCGCCAACCCATACATTGAGAACGTCATTAACTGGTGCCAGATAAGCTAAACGTTTGCCATCTGGTGAAATCCTTGGATTAGCTTTAACGGGATTGCCAAATAAAACAGAGCGTGGAATAAGTTTTATCTGTGATGACTTGGTCATAAATTCTTTCCTTCTTTGGGTCAAAGAGTATTTTAGAAGGTAGCATTCCAAGCTTGGCGGTCATAAATACAGTATGATACATGGTGCTATCTCTAATTCTATAGTATACCGCAAAGAGAGCCAATTTGCTCATCTATGGCTCTGTTGGGGTATGAGGTAGGATTTTTGCGGGTGGATTGTTTGTCCATTACTCACACACATACTTGGCAGTGCATTGAAAAAATAGATTAAGCCCTTTTAAGAAAAGGAGTACAAATTGTTTAGTATCATATTATCTATACATTTAGATAAATCCATATTTTTAAGAGACAGTTCACAGTTACATTGTTTACTCAGTACTTACAGGCATAAAAGACCTACTACAACTTCCGCCCCACTGTATTCTCCATATTCTCCCGACACTTAGACATGATCTAGTATGTTGGATGGCAATGGCATAATCGTCTTCTTCAATCCTTCAAGGACAGGACCTTTTTCAAATTATAAGCTCTGCTTGCAATGCAAATTTCAGAAATGGATTGGCTAAATATTATCTCTGTTACAACACTTTTTACATATATTTCACGTAGTTTAGCACTCTTTCATCTCCGAAGAAATACAATAATCCGCTTCTTGTGTTATTGTACATTAAGACCTTGACAAAGATCTTTTAGTTGTATATACTTTGTCCAAAAGAATGCCCTAGTGATTTTTTGATCCCAGAGAAAGTTGAAAAAGAGAAGATTTTCAAGTGTGTATGTGTACAGAGGATAAAAAAGAGAAAGGGTAATAGGTATATGAAGCATATATTCCGGATTTCAGATGAACAATATGCTAAGCTTATGGAGTATGCAGAAGAGAATGAGGAGACACCAGAAACGCTTTTCCGAGCATGGGTAGATGGAATAGTAGATTGTATGGAAATGGGAAGATCTGTACGTAGAAAACGGGCAAATCATAAGGAAGATGAGGTGGATGAGGAGTTGCTTTCGAAGCATCCTATTCTTCGATTGGCTGGAATAGTCTCTAGTGAAGAGCCTGTCTTGACCGACAACAAGCACATAGACGAATACTTAGCGGAGGCCTATTTGGACACCCATGCCGAAAACAAATGATCTGTTTGTAGATACATCAGGATGGGCCTGTTACCTGTGCCATCAAGATCCGCTGCATTCGGAATTCTCAATACCTGTACAACATGCGTTGAAAAGGAGGAAGCATCTCGTTACAACTAACTTTGTTATCGCTGAACTTGTTGTACTTCTCTCCAGTCGTTATCATCTCTCTCGTCAACAAGTGGTTACAATCATTGAAGCTATCAAAATGGATGCAGCAACAGAGATAATTCACATTGACCAAACACTGGATAATCTAGCTTGGAAGTTGCTGAGAGCACGTCTTGACAAGGAGTGGTCATTGGTAGATGCAAGCAGCTTTGTAGTAATGACCCGCTTTGGCATTACTAAGGCACTTACGACTGATCACCACTTTATCCAAGCAGGTTTTACGCGAATTCCTGAACAGTGATGCGCAACTATCCGACAATCAACAGATTGTATTGAAGAAGGAGACAACCATATGAGCCACACATTTGAAGTCTCAGAAGAGCAATATGCTGATATCGCTGCTTATGCAAAGTCAATACATGAAACGCCAGAATCGCTCTTCCAAGCATGGGTGCAGGGGATGATCGACCGGAGAGGAATACGAAGAGCCGCACTCAAGGAGGAAACAAATATGAGCCACACACTTCAGATCCCGGTCGAACAATATACCAAGCTTGCAGCTTATGCAAAAGAGCACAAGGAGACACCAGAGGAAGTCTTCCAAGCATGGATGCAAGAGTTGATCAACTCGAAGATCCATTAAGCGCTAATTCAGAGATTGATAGACCTCATAGGTCTTCTGAGCAATACGTTCCTGAGTATAGTTGTCGAGCACCC
>CBJMBI010000078.1:0-11602 GCA_966427955.1 uncultured Ktedonobacterales bacterium | reverse complement strand
TGGACAGCCGATTGGACCACAGCCTCCACAGCAAGGCAAAAATCGTAAAAAACAGAATCAGCAGGATCAAACGAATAACAATCAGCAGGACCAAACGAATAACAATCAGCAGGACCAAACGAATAACAATCAGCAGGATCAAACGAATAACAATCAGCAGGATCAAACGAACCCGCTGAATCAACTTAATCCATTTAATCAGTTTAGTCAGCAGAATCAACCGAATCAGCGAAGTCAGCCGGATCAGCAGAGATTTCCTGTCAGATCAGGAAAAGGCCATAAGGGATTTCATTTTTGATTCTGAGGAGGCATTGCTGGTAAAAATGAGGGGAAAGCGGCGCTACAATATTCTTCTTGTTTCATATCAAGGAGTAACAGTTCGCCAAGGTCAAGCGTATGTGGATGGATGAAATAGGACAGCTACTACCAAGTTGCATCGTTTCCAAAGACCATGACCATTTGATTTCTTTGCTTATAAAGACTACAATACAAATGCGCAAGGGCCATTTGACGCATGCGTATTAAGCCGTTCACGGCATGTCATATATCCTCCTCGAAAGGAGTCCTATACTGTGAATAGTCCTATTGAGATCCGTAAGGTCATCACTGGTGTGGTTCTAACCTTGCTATGGGTCTGTATTTTTCTTTTCTTCAATCCCAATCTGGCAATACAATGGACCCAGAGCACAACCGATCTGACCTATCTCAAGCCGTTCGTGATTTTGATCTTTTTCCTCGTTATAGTTTTTTACCACCTCTTTAACAGAGCGCATCCTGAGACAAACAAGCTCAGTTGGACTGCGGTATTGACTATTTGTTGGCTGGCCTTGATTCTCTTCTATCCATTTAAGGATCCCAACAACTCCAATGGAGGGGCTGTAGGTTTCTTTGCCCTGATAGGTGGTTTGGCAGTCTCTGTACTTTGGGTACGTTTCTTCTCAGATGAAGTTGCACCTGCTTGAGGAGAGTATGCTAATAACTGTGAGGAGGGTTTGTTCTAGCAAGCCTTCCTTGCAGCCTAGCTAATAAGCAAAATTTGTCCTAATAATAGGACTATCACGATTAGCATTCTCTTCTAGGACTATTAATTGTCTGCACAAGTAACCTGATCCTCTGAAGGAAGAACTGTTCAGATTTCTTTCTGCTTCCTTCCAACCTTCCACATGAAATCCAATTGAACTCTATTGTCAGTGGACAAAGTAGCCACATTAGTGGCGATTTCTTAACCAAAACTTGGTACTTTCCTACTAACTTTCCTGTCAGAAAGGAAAAGCTGACCATTTGCTGTGGTAATATCCCTTTCGGTACCACTTTTCAATGTCGTTTAGTGTGTATCAAAAAATGATATTGGTTTGTTATGACGTAGCGTTGTTCTTTCTGTATTAATAGTAAGACAATCTTCTGTCATAACGACCGTAGAATTTGGGCAAAGGCGGCCAAATTCTATATCGAAACAGGTAAATGGAAGAAACTGGTGTGTATACCATTTGGGAGGATCATCGATATGGCTTAGTTCACTTGGCACGCTTCTCTAGACATAAGATAGTCATGCTGGCTAAATATACAGAGGACTAGATATTTAAACATCAGGAATAGTTGAAGAAAGAGTAGGAACTATGCAGAGGTTAACAAGATCAAAACCAGTGTGGCCCAATGAGACCATACCGAGAACTATACGACGTGGCAGGCGCATCTCTGCACGCATGTTCATTGGTACGATTACCACATTGATGATTGTAATTGGAACTGGCCTATTTCTAGCTGGATGGCCATATCCTTTATATGCAGCTGCAGCAGTGAATATGGACTGCACGTTGATTGCGCCTCCTAATCCTTTATCTGCACAGGGCTTGATGACGCCTTATCAGCTCGTTGCTACTAATCCAGCGCAGGGTCCCTGCAATGAGGCTAATCCTAACCAAGCGGCCTTTGTGCAGGCTGTGATCTTGGACCCTGCTACCGGGAAGCTCTCAGCCTATGAGCCTCTGGTGATCGACCAAGGTACACAGCCTGCTGTAAAGCCTGCTCCAGTCAAATTCCCACGAAATGGTATTGTGTTCATCGCGTTCGGCTATAACGGCAATGTGCTTACACTCTTAAAGAATAATGCTAAAAGACAGGCAAAGAAGCAGGCCAACCAAGCTCAGCCAGACTCCCAGCAAGCGGCCGCGAACTCGGGGGCCGATTTCCATACGCAAAGAGCTCATTTTAGACTGAGTAATGCAGGCAATTGTGTGAATGGTACACCCAATTCGCCCTTTGGACAATTTGCCTATTGTAATGCTCAAAACTTCTACCAGGCTGCTCAACGCTTGATCAAGGCTGGAAAAATCACGATTCCTCCTTTAGGAACAGCCAAAGATGGCAAACCTTGTCCCACTACAGAAGACTTCTCGGTTGTAGATATGGATCAGAGCGACAATGTCCAAACCCAGTACTTGGCTAATGCCAACGGGCAAACGGCTCAGTTCTCGGCGGCTAATCAGGCTGCAATTCCAAATGCTACGACGCTTGGTAACCCAAGTGATAATGCATTGTTGAGCAAGTTTATTGATCCTGCTCAGGGATGCACCGCTTGGCAGATCCCAGACCAAGTGAACAATAATATGCCAACTGCAACATATGCTACGGATGCATTACAAGCTATGAACCAGCAGGCTGCACCAGTTGCTCTAGTTCCTGGTGGGGATCCGATGGTGCTTGTTAATGGCCAGCAGAATCTCCAGAAGACTAATTTGTACCGCGTGGGTGCTGATGAACCGCCAGCGAAATCACTGACTGGCAAAGCGGCTACTGATGCCAATACCACTACCTATTGTCAAAACATTGTCAATATCGGGTTGCCTCGCTTACAGATGGATATGCAGAACTTCCAAGGCTTTCCCTCACCGGATGGAGGAGCAACGGCAAACTCACTCTTTACCTTCCTTGCGAACCGGATGAGTGCGACGCTTAGTGCTGGCGGTCTCAACTGCGTTGGGTTGTTGAATATCCAGAATCCTATTGCGCTGACCACTGATGGTAATGGTGTTGTAACCAATGCAACACTCACAGTTCCTCCCGTAGCTGCTAATGGTACTACTACAGCAGCTACTGTCTAACTCATCGAATGGTTTGGGAACAGCAGGTCTAATATCTTTAGCAAACAAGATGGTTGAGGACTTGGGCCTATAAAAGGAGCCCTGTTTTACTCTACTATAGTAGAAAAACAGGGCTCCTTTGCTTTTCTTCGCTTATCACTGGGAACGCAAGCGCTGCTCAACCATGGCCTGTGTTGGAATGCCGTGTGTCCCTATCTGCTCAACGGAAAAAGCCGCTGTGCAGTTGGCGAAATCGACAGCGTGAGCTGGATTACCATAGCGAAAGAAGTGAGTGAGGAATGCAGCAGCAAAGACATCGCCAGCTCCTGTAGGATCTACTTCCTGAGCTGGATATGCCGGGAAGTGGTGAATGGTGCTATATTCAAAGAGTGTTGCGCCATGCCGCCCATCTGTAGCGACTAGCAGTGGTACCAGCTTGCTCCAATGCAACAGGATGGCATCTGCTTCAGCACGGTTGCCGTTAGCAAAAGGGAGCAAATCATCATGACTGAGAATCAAAACATCTAGCAGTGGGAGTATCTGGTCAGCATCGCGCCAAGGTGTAGGCCAGATACGACCATCTACGTCCCAGCGGCGTAACCAGCCTTGTGGTGTTGCAGCCAGGATCGAACCAGGTCGGCGTGGAAACCGGGTTACGAATGTTGTATCTAGCTCTTGGGCCAGAGGAGCGAACAAGACAATGGGGGCTTCTAACCAGTCTTGTGGTACATCTATCAGCTGTAGGGGGGTGCCGCGGGTATAGAGATACTGGGTACGGAACCCACCCTGATAGAAATTGGCAAATGTCGTCGTTTGTGCAGAGGGGCGTACATGTAAAGCAACATGAGGAAGATATGCTGGCAAAGCTTCAGATAACTCTGCATCTGCACAAGTTACTATTCCAGCCGTTAATCCCAAGTGATTAGCCACGAGAGCAGCAAAAGTAACTGTACCGCCAAGAGAGAAAGTGCCATCTGGATGCATATCCTGTGTGACATGTCCAATGGCAAGTAATTCAGGAGCTGGGGAACCCATAGAGCGAAAGTACCCTCCCTCCTTCAAGCGGCCGTTGTGCCTTTGAGCCTGACTTTATCTACTAGGACGCTTCAAAGAAATGACTACGCGTCGCTCCTCACCTTCACCGATACTCTCTGTACTAATGTCTTTACTATCGGATAGTGCTATATGGACAATACGTCGTTCATATGGAGGCATTGCCTCAAGAGCAATTGAACGGCGATAGTTACGTACCTGCTGGGCTACTCGCAATGCTAGGGAGCGTAGATTCTCCTCGCGACGCTGGCGATAATTCTCTGCATCTACAATAATGCGCAAGCGACGCTTTGTACGATGGCTGACTATTAGATTGACCAGTAATTGAAGAGCGGCTAGGGTCTCACCGCGACGTCCGATGAGCAAACCTAGATTCTCATTTATCCCATGGATATTAACAGTTAATGGGCTGGTTGAACGTACTTGGACGGTCGCATGGATATTCATATACCGCAGAATATGTTGGAGCACATCTACTGTGATTTCAATATCTTCACGGGATGGATGCTCTACATCTTGCAATTCATGCTCGGATCTCTCAACTGGTTCTGCGCCTGCCAAAACAGGTTGGTTAGTGAATTCGGAAGAAGAAATGAAGGGCACTGGCTCCTTCTCCAATGCTAATTCTTCTTCCTCTTCAATATAGTCCTCATTCTCTTCAGGCAAAGGAACTTCAACTCCATCAGGTCCAAGAAGTGCATCAGCCATTTCTGGTGTGATTACTGCGCCTCTGGTACTCTGACTCGAACTTGCGCCAGTCGAGCGTACCGTCACACGTACTCGTGCTTCTTTACTACCCAAGCCAAAAGTGCCTCGACTCGCTTCTTGAAGGACGGCAATCTCGACTTCGTCGCGGCGTTTGCCCAGGCTTACTAATGCCTGAGCAATTGCCTCTTCAACACTTTTGCCACTCACCTCTATGCTTTCCACAGTTTCTTTTGCCTCCCTGAATATTGTAAGTAAGATTCCTATGGCTATTAATTGATGGTAAAACTAGCTTGTGATCCCGTGTCTTTGGGAGTGACAGAGGATTTAGCGCCGATTAAATCTAATGCCGTGAGCGTTGTGAGCTTCCGCGACGGCGAGCTGATGCACTTCCTCCACGTTGTCGTCGAGATGATGGATAACTCCCATTAGTTCTTGTTGCACTAGCATGGGCTTTGCTTGCCACTGAGCCAGAATGTGCGCCTTCGTCTTTATCCTCGTCATCTTCGTTCACCATCTGGGAGCTAACATCTTCACTAGAATTATCTGTGTTTTTTTTTGTGCCATTTGTTCCATTGCTGGAGGATGTTTCATCGTTCTTAAGTTTGAGATTGGGCACAGTTAGCAAAGAGCCCCAACCAGTCACAAAGTACTGCTGAACAGCCTGGAAGAGAGAAGAGATGATCCAGTAGAGAACTAGGCCAGAAGTGAAGTTCCAACCGATAAACAGAATGAAAAATGGCATCACGACTTGCATTGTCTTCATCGTCTGCGCAGTAGGATCAGGTTGCTCTGACTTATTGTCGCTACTACTAACCACTGGTGCGGTCTTGGGCTGTGAAATGCGCAACGAAACGAATGTTGCCAGTGCTGCCAGGATTGGCAAAACGTGGGAAGGATCTGACTGTACTAGCGAGAGCGTCCATGACCAATGAACATGAAGAATAGGATTCAAAAAGGATAGCCATTGAAACCAAGTCAGATCCAAATTGGGGAAGTGGCGAAAAGGTGTTACAAGTGGCTGGTAAAGCAGAACATTTAGGTCTTGATAGCTGTGTGCCTTTACTACAGCGTAGAGTGCATAATACAGGCCATAGAGGACGGGCAATTGCACAACCATGGGGAGACAACCAGTTAGTGGGCTCACACCATATTCTTTATAGAGTGCTTGCAAAGCCTGTACTTGAGCCTGCTGATCCTTGGCATATTTCTTACGAATTGCTTGAATCTGCGGTTGTAATTGCTGATTAGCTTTCATGGATTTAAGCTGTTTCAAGGTAAGTGGAAAGAGAAGCAGCTTAATGATCAGCGTTAATACTACAATTGAAAGGCCAAAATCACCAAAAAGATGATATAAAAGCATAAGCCCATTGAAAATGGGCCGCATAAAGATCTGGCTGAATAGAAAACCTATCTCACCGAAAAAATTCACAGAATTCTCCTGCCTTCCTTGATCTCATTTGCCCAGGTTTTCTGGAACAGGATCATACAGGTCGCCATGATAAAAGGGGTGACAGTGTCCAATGCGTTTGATGGTCAGCCAGCCACCACGGAGAAAGCCAAAACGTTGAATAGCCTCATATCCATACTGCGAACATGAGGGTGTAAACCGACACGATGAAGGCAGGATCACCGACAGCGTGTGCTGATATAACCATATCAAAGCAAGTGCGATATATTTCACGTTTGCAATCCTTGTGCGTGTTTAGCGCCTCATCTCTGATGTCGCGGAGAGATTGAGAAGCTGTGCTCGACGTAACAATATTCGTAAGTCTTCTGTAAGATCTAGTAATTTCACGCCAATGATTGACGTTTTCGCACTGATTACCAGGTCCCATCCTGCTGGAATATCAACAAGGATAGGCCTTATTGCTTCAGAAAGTAGCCTTTTCACATAATTACGTTCGACGGCGTGTTTGGAAACACGTTGGCTGACGACGAAGCCAATACGCGATATTGCTAGGTCATTTGGTGCAAACGTAAGGATAAGCAGCCGGGATGTCCTAGTGCGTCCCTGCTGCCTCACACGTTGAAAATCTTTACTTTTACGTAAGCGTAACGCACGTTTGAGTGCCACGGTATTGCTTCAATCTTAAGTGAGCTTATTGCCCCTTATTGTACATTGCTGTTTAAACCGTTAAACTCCAACGCCCTTTAGCACGGCGTGCTTTGAGGACGCGTCGACCATTGCGAGTGGCCATCCGTTTCATAAAACCATGTTCACGTTTGCGTGGGATACGCTTTGGTTGCCAAGTGCGTTTCATAATAAGCCCCTCCACCTGGGATATCTCACAAATTAGAACGAGTATCATGTGTACTGTGACACTTTGCAGGGACTTCAGTCCCGCAACTTCTGATACTCCCGCGTAGTCGGTTCACGGAGTCAATGTGGCGTATGCAGGGACACTGGTGGGCCCTATCACTACTCATATGAGAACCGTAGTTGGCAGGGAATATCTGAAACAGGCTCGACCATCCTCATGCCTGCTCCTTGAGCGGTGCCATGCTCGTTGTGATCCCCATGCCTTGCAGATTGGATAGATGGCCTTTTTCTACATTTGGCTGCTTGGGTGATGACAACACCTGAAGATTTCTCTTCCCTCTCATGCCAGGCAGAGGAGTTGGAGGCTTTTCCTGTGATAGCTCTTTTTGAGAGACAGTTACTTCCTAAAGCCGTGTTCTGTGACCGTACCTTCAACTGCCTCACCTTCGTCCACTATTATAACAGTATTTGTCAAGAAGTGGGCTCATGCTGTGGGAAAATCCTCTCGTTGAGGTTGGCTGAAAAAGATTTTCTTTTTGCCAAATTTTGGTGTCAAAAAGTGTTGACAAAGAGAAGAGCCTGTAGTAATATACTCCCTGTCAAGAAAACCACCTGGATGTGCAGGTGAGCCGGTGACTATAGCGAAGAGGGTACACCCGTTCCCATCCCGAACACGGTAGTTAAGCTCTTCAGCTCTCACGATACTGCGGGGGAGGCCCCGTGGGAAAATAGGACGTCGCCGTCTCACCCGCCCATGTCGGGTGGTTTTTTGTACTCTGGAATCCCGATGAGAAGCTAGGATGATATGCTAACTACTGGAAATACGATTGATCGAGAATGTGCACCTATTGGTGTGGTCATTATGGCCTATGGTACGCCCGCAGGACTAGAGCAGGTTGATGCCTATTATACTCACATTCGTCATGGACGAAAACCTTCCCCTGAGCAGCTTGCAGATTTGCTGCATCGCTACCAATCTATCGGTGGAGTCTCTCCATTGGTCAAACATACTAGTGACCAGATTAATGGCGTTCAAGCGGCCCTGGATGCACTTTCACCTGGACGTTTTCGTACTGTGCTGGGCATGAAGCATTCCTCTCCTTTTATTGAAGAAAGTGTCCATGCACTTATACAAAGTGGTGTCCAACGTATCATCGGGCTAGTACTTGCACCACATTATTCAAGTATGAGTGTGGGGGAATATATGCGTCGAGCTAGATCTGCTACCCCTCCGACTATATCATTTTCCGCTGTTGAGTCCTGGCATCTGGCACCCGACTACCTGACATACTTGAAAGATCAGGTCCTTCAAGTCAAATCTCGCTTGCTTCATGAAATAGGAATATCGGAAGAGAAACTGGAAGTAATATTTACGGCCCATAGCCTTCCTACGCGCATTTTACAGATGGGAGATCCCTATCCGGCACAATTGCAAGAGACTGCTCAAGCAGTAGCTGAAGCGGCCAACTTACAACGCTGGTCGGTTGCATGGCAGAGTGCGGGACGAACTGCCGAGCCCTGGCTTGGTCCAAGCATTCTCGAAGTTCTCCAGGACCTGTCTTCGAGGGGAGTTGAGGGTGTGGTGGTCTGTCCGGCAGGTTTTGTTTCTGACCATTTAGAGATTCTTTATGATCTGGATATTGAGGCTCGCCAGTTTGCTAGATCGCTGGGGTTGGTCTTTGCTCGTACAGCGTTACCTAATGCTGATCAGCAATTTGTGAGCATGCTTGCCAATATCATAAGGGAGCACTTAGCACAAGGTCAGATGGTTTCCTGATCCTTAAGCTCGCACTCTTTAAAAACTCGAAAATCACAGGTGCTCTGTGGAGAGTTTGTGTGGCCACAATGCGGTAAGGTAATCTACTTGATAGTTACCGCATCGATGAATGCCATATTATTTTCACCATTGCTATTGAGTCCCTGAAAGCATAAGACATGTTTTCCCGCTGTGATAGTGAAGCTGTTAGTGCTATGCAGTTTGTACTTGAGGCTACCTAGTATGAAAATGCCTATCACATGTCCGTCAATCAAGACCTGGAAGTTCTGAATATTCTTGTTGCGTTGAGCTGCATAGAATAAAATATGATAGCTTCCTGCTGGAAAGTTTATTTTTTGGCTGAATGAGCCCGTTCCCTGCAAGAATGCAACTTGTGTGCCCTGTGGGGCATTGGCATGATTGTTAGTGAGAGGACTGTCGTTGGCTGCAATGCCTGCGTTATTACTAAAGATCCAATAGCTGCCTGTAGGACTGTACTGATATCCACCGTAGCCTAGCGCAGGTATCTCAAAGCCTGCGTTGTTTACTGTTGGATTTCCTGCTGTTGAGCCTAATGAAACTTGTGTGAGTGTTGGTGTCAGTGATGGGGTAGGTGTCATAGTTGGTGTGGGTGTTATAGTTGGTGTGGGATGGGCTGCTAGAGGTGAGAGGCTAGGCTGAGGTGATAATTTCGTCTGGCCTGTAGGATATCTTACAATAGTGCCCAATTGTTGTGGGAGAGTGTTCAGCCAGGGGATAAGGTGGAATATTTCGCTTGCTGTTCCTAGCACTGTGCCTAGAAAGGCAGTAAATAGCCAGATTTGTACTGCCGTTTTGGTGCTGGTTCCTCGTCTTTGGCGTGTTTGGTTTTGTGTTATTGAAGCAATGGGCTTGGAGTATTGTGCCATGTGACTTCCCTCGTATTTCTATGTATCGATATTCTCCAATGTATTCCCTATGACAGATCCTAGAGATCTATTGGTATAACGAACAATGTTTGATTTGAGTAAGCACATAGGTCATATGGCTCATAAAAATAAGATATACTTTAGATTGGACTAAGGCTTAGTTAATAGAGAACAACTCTCTGTCTCGTTCATTTTATACCGGGAGGAAGTATGGCTCGTAATTTCTATCGCTGTTACCTCTATGCTTTATATATTTCCTTGTTGATTTTTATAGCGGATATCACTAGAAAAATGCTGAATACCTTGCTGGATTTAACACCACTTCGTGGACCATTTACCTCTGCTCCTGGCCAACAGGAAATTGTACAGTCTGTGGTGTTTGCAGGAATAGCGTGGATAATTGCTGGTGCATTGGCCGGGTTGCATTATTGGCTGATCCGTCGAGATATCCGGCATGACGCGGCAGCAGGCACTAGTGCGATCCGTTCATTTTTTCTCAATATTCCTGAGGCTGTTGGTGTTGTGTCAGCTATTCCTGTTATAGGCTTTATGCTTAGCAGTTTTGGACTCTATGAGGCTGCTGATGTGGTTACTGCTGTAGCTTTTGCTGTGCCTACGTGTGTCCTAGTTGGATTATTGGAATGGGAGCGGCGGCAAACTCAGGTTAGTTCTGGAGGGGCGCTAGTATTACAGCGTTTGCACTTTTATGGTGTGCAGGTTGTCCTACTTATTGCTCTCTCGTATGCTTGGTTTACGCAAGTTATACCACTAGTGGATGGGCTAATTTTTGGTGCTCATGGGACTTTGGGGGTATGTCATAGCGACTATTATCCATGTCCGTACCATATTTTTTACTTGCTTGTGAGTCTTCTCTGGTTCATCGCTTTCTGGATTGGTTATGGGTGGTTTATCAGAAATGATAGTTCGCGTATTATGCGCTTCATCTTGCATGGTATTAGCTTTGCTTACGGAATAGTTTGTCTATTGGATGGTATCTATATTGGTGTCAAGCTTCTTATCTTGCCATTATTCAAGATTTCTGCCTCTTTGAAGGATGTACTGGGTTTTAACCCATCATACGATTTTATCTCGCCTCTGAGCCTTGGCATACTCGTTGTGAGTATTTATCATCTCTGGCTGGGTCAAGCTGCGAAGCGAGGCTTAATCAATCCATCTGTAAAGTCCTCGATGGAGGGAGCCATTGCAGTCCTAGTCTCTGCGGTAGCTTTCTGGGTTGGATGTGGAACTGTGTTGTATAATGCTTTTCAGAAATTGGCTCCTGCTCCTACTGCCCCTGATTCTTTGTCTTGGATATCAGCTATAGCCCTTGTTGTGGCGGGATTTGTTTATGTGCCTCTGGAAATTTACCAACGCAGTTATCATATTACAAGTCTATCCTCCACTCCTCTTCCGCGTCGTGGACTTGTGCTGGCTCTGCTCGGTGGTGGTATTCTGGCAACGGCAATTGGTGGAGTGACCGCGTTATATCTCTGGGTGACGGCCTTTTTTGGTTCGCCTGTTGATAACTGGCAGCAGGCTGCTCATGCAGGATTGGCAACTTTTATCGTTGGTATTTTGTTGGTAAGCATCTATCTGTGGCCGGCTTGGAAAGAAGGCTACTGGGGTCGCTTGGGCAGGCAATCTGTGCCTTCTTTGAATGCTTTGCCTTCAGATGCTCAACTTTCAGATCCTATATTCTCAGTCTTAGCACAGCCAACGGCTCAACCAACGATCATCGAGGATACGCTTGATGAGCTGCTAGCTGGTAAAGTCACGCGTGATGAGGCTGCTACACGTATTCGTCTTCTCTTGAAGGAGTTTAGGGAATAAGATGCTT
>CBJMBI010000077.1:0-11656 GCA_966427955.1 uncultured Ktedonobacterales bacterium | reverse complement strand
AAAAGCTGAACAGTCTCATAGCCAGCAGCACCAACAAGAAATAAACAATAGGCACCGGCTAGCCATTGTGAAACCCAGAACCTCTTGACATGAGGGCGCAAACAGTAGGAAGCCATCCTGATAGAAACTCCAAATATGCCAAGTAGCAATAGTAAATCAATAAGCCTAATTGGAAATGAGCCATCAAATAGCCCTAGCGTTACTACGATAGCGCCAAAGGCCAAACTCGCCCCTAAAATATCCAGTGCTGCAATCCCAACAAATATGGGCTCATCAAATGAGTGCGAGAGTAATCTGGGCGTTACCTTCCATAGAATTACCAAGCCGACGATATAAGCGCAAATACTAAGTAGAGAAGCTACCATATTGTTCATGTGACATCTCCCCATACCTGAAGGGCAGGGCTTCCCATCCTCGCTTGGGCTTGTGAAATGCGCCTCCCGGCTGCTCACAAGCCCCCGCCCGCAGAGGCGTGGGGTTCCTGACTTGATGAGTAAACTACTACGCGGCCATTCTAGCAGATGTACCCAAAATCGGAAAGGCGGATAGACCAAAGGTCCCCCGATGCAACACCGTCCTAAAAATTTGTTTTTTTGGCAATCTTCCAAAAATTAGCAGAAAGACAAAACCTAGCAACGTCATGCGACATTCTCCAGAGACAGTACGAATGCCTACCCAAAAAGTTGTTTACTCCTAGAAGAGACAAGATCTTAAAAGCTCTTGCTATTCACACGCCGATATGTTAGAGTTTAGCAAGAAGTTAGAAATAAATATTAGGAGTAATTTGGTATGGCAGAGCTAATATGGAAAGGCAAACATACCAGAATAGATTCTAATCAATCTACTGATCTCGTGCAGAAAACCTATGGAAATCCAACATTGACAACATTGAGATGTCACACCCTGGAAAATGGCTCAGAGCTTCCATCAGATATCTGGTACAATCGCCTGATCTGGGGGGATCAGGTATCTATCCTCCCTACACTGCAACAAGAGTTTACCAATGCCATCGATCTCATCTATATTGATCCACCATTTATGACTGGCCGTACGTTTAGCAATGGAGATACTATCGCCTATTGCGATACATGGAATAATGATCTAGATACCTATCTCCAATGGCTCTATAAAACTCTGCAAGCATTATATACACTGCTGGCTTCAGATGGAAGTCTCTATCTCCATTTGGACTGGCGGACTATCCACTATGCAAAAATTATCTTGGATGAAATCTTTGGCTCCAGCACATCTTCTCATGGTCCAGGCTTTAAAAACGAAATTATCTGGCATTATCAGTCCGGAGGGTATCCACAGCGCTACTATGGACGCAAACACGATACCATTTTGCTCTACACAAAATCTGGCGACTACTGCTTCCATAGCGAACGCGTAGGCCAGCGACGTGGGACTCTCAAGCGCAATCACATGCGCAAAGAGGTTGGACCAGACGGACGTATCGCCTGGACAATCCGTACAGCCGGGAAAGTTTATACTTATGATGAGGAGAAACTCATGTCACTTTCTGATGTCTGGAATGACATTAGTCATCTTCATCAAAAGGATCCTGAGCGTACGGGCTATGCAACACAGAAACCCAAAGCCTTGCTCGAACGTATTATACTTGCTTCTTCAGAAGATGATGATCTGGTACTTGATTGCTTCTGTGGAAGTGGCGTGACTGCAGCAGTTGCAGAGCAACTCGGGCGTCGCTGGATCGCATGTGATAAGAGTGAAATAGCTATCAACATGTCTTGTGAACGTTTGTTATTGCTGCAACGTCATTATCCTTTTGTACTGCAAGAGCTTACCAAGATGTAAACTCTTTAGAGGAAGAATCGGCTCTCTGTACGATGTTCTGGGAATATTTCGTCATTCGCAAAGAAAGATAGACACTTGATCAGCAATGTTAGAATTACTAGAACAGCTCTTTCGACAGGTTCGCAGTTATGCGCAATCTGAACGCTATGACCGCAAGCAGGTCTATGCTAAATCATCGAAACATGTCACGATGCAGTTTGATCATGATGCCGAAGATATCATTATCAACGGGCTGACCGAAAGTGGCATTGGATTCGAGATCATTACCGAAGAACGGCCTACCTTCAGCACTTCTGAAGCACCGCCTTACCGGATTGTCATTGATCCTATCGATGGCTCGACGAACTTCGAACGTGGTATTATGACCGCTGCAGTAGCTCTTGCCGTCTTACCCATTGATGCACCTATCCTACCTGAGTATGTACAATGGGCGTTAGTAGGAGAACTCTTCAGCGGAACCGTTTATGAAGCCCAGCATGGTGGTGGAGCATTTCGCAACGGACGACGCTGTCAGACAAGTACAGTTACTAATCTACGTCACTGCTTGGCCGGTGTTAACTTAGATGGACGCGATACAAATGCTCTAAAAGCTCTTCTGGCAGAAGAACCTTCTCTAGGTATGATACGGCGCACTGGTAGTTCCGCCATAGACAGTGTCTATGTTGCTAGCAGCGCCTATGATGCTTATATTGATATTGGCAATACACTTACCGGTGAATCATTCCTAGCCTCAGCTAGCATTGTATTAGAAGCTGGTGGTGTAATTAGTGATGATAAGGGAGACCCATTACAGCCGATTACCAGCCTAACCCAGAAATTTTCACTGGTCATTGCAGGCAATAAAAAACTGCATCAGGAACTGATCCAAAAATTGAATAAGTAGTTCTGAAAAGGCATAGCTTCATGGAGCCCTTCTGGGGACGCCGTGTGTCCTTTTTTGTCTCGTTGCTATCCTTATAGCTTATGGCTATAAGAAACTCAGATGAACTGGCCTACCTTACTCCTCGGTTTGCTCTTGCTGCAATTATTTATGAGGGGAAGCTGAGCAGGGTTGGGGAAAGCAAGCGAACAGCTCCAGAATGAAAGCGAGAGAGCTAAACCTTGTATTTTGCTACTAGTCCCCTCACCCACGCACGCTGCTTGTCAGAAGGAACAAATTTATTCTTTCTCAGACGCTTCTCCATATCGTTGATAAACTCACGCTCGTGTGAGCCTACCCGTGGGCTATCAACGGCGGTAGTATCAAAAAGCGCTTTGAGTCTGTGGACCTGCTGCCGCAGTGCTTCTAATTGGGCAGGAGAAAGGCCATTACGCGCTTCTGGACTTTGTGATGCTTGCCACCTGTCAAATGCCTCATGATCATTATTCCAGGCACCCAGACCAGCAAGTTCGTCGGCACGTTCGTTGTGCAAGTGCCCAGCATGACCTCGCACCCAGATGAATTTAGGAGGCTGCTTACGATAGCTGAGCAGTTGGCGATATGCCGCCCATAAGTCAGGATTCGCTTTCATCTGGTAAGTCCCTGTGGCTACATTGATAGTGTATTCGCTATCACTATAGATTGTGAGCGGCAATGCAGGTGGAGCAATAGAAAGAACGGCCAGAACAGCTGAGATCTCAGCCCGATTATTCGTCGTTGTGCCAGCTCTGGGAATATGGCCATAACATTCAAGACAAGCAGCACCTTCATTGATCTTCCCATCCACAGCGTCAGCAGCCGCCCACAGCAATGCACTCCACCCAGCTGGCCCACCAGGATTCTTGATACATGCACCATCTGTATAAGCAATTATACCAGACTGCCCCAATGTTGGAAGGGAGACACGAACATTAACGACTTGAACAGCATTAATAACAGAACGCCACTCTAAGGATTCTTGAATCTCATTCACTTCTCGCAACCTTTCAGCAGACAGTAAATGCTCTTTTTTGTATACATATTTTATTCAAATTGCCCAAATTTAACCATGTCTCTCGTGTTCTTTATGCTTCTCATGATGTTCTTTTACCATCTCAATCACCACTGCCAGAGCTATAATGAATGAAGCATCAACCCCAGGAGCCACGTCGACAACATAACTATCACGAAAAAGAGAGAACTGACGGCTCACCTGCCCCATGAGATGACCGTGGCTATCACTGACCGTAAAATGCCAACGCCAGATATCCCCATCGACATGGAAGACTTGCCCATCATCTCCCTCAACCTTGAAGCGCTCACCAAATAAACGAAACTGTTCGTGAACACTCGCCAAACGCACTCCATTGCGAGAAATATCATAACGTGGTAACAGGGACAGAACTCGCTGTTTAATACGTATCACTTCCTGTCCTGTTTGGCAATCAAATAGCAGTAAATCATCACCGATATGAAAAAATTTTCCTCGTATCTCAAAAACTGCATGGCCAGCATCATCACGCACCAGAAAATCCTCAGTCAGATGCCAAGCACGCTCATGCAAATGATAACGCATAACAAACTCACCCTTTCAAAGAACTATAAATAGCCTTCTGTTGCAGTTTACCATAGAAGACATTCATTCGTATAGCACTCCGAGAAATGCACAAAATAGGGACCAGAAGAGTTGTCAATCATCCGGTCCCTACCCATTGAAGCGGCAATGGCTTAGCAGCCAAAGAATTATTTTACTAACGCTTTCACAGCTTGTACAATATGATGAGCGCTGATTCCAGCATCTTCAAGCAGCTCGGCAGGAGTACCAGAACCAGGCATTGACTGCACCGCTAGCTTAACAATATGCGGTAGCGGACTATCAGTCTCCGTAAAGACCTCCAGAACAGCCTCACCCAGGCCACCTTCCGGCCAATGGTCTTCGACGGTAATGATCTTATTGCCAGCCTCCTGTACAGCAGCCAGCAAAGTCTCCTCGTCAATTGGCTTTACCGAATAAGCATCAATCACACGCACGGTAATATTTTCGCTGAGCAACTGCTCATACGCTTTGAGCGCCTCATGGACTGTAATGCCAGCAGCCACAATAGTGGCTTGATCCTTTGGCGACTGCCTCAACACGTAGCTTCCACCAACGGAAAACTTCTCATCGGAACGATAGATCACCGGAGTTTTCTCACGGGTCGTACGCATATAGACCACCCCCCCATGCGCAGCCATTGCAGCCGTCAGCTGAGCAGCCTGATTAGCATCGCAAGGATAGAGGACAGTACTCCCAAATACGGCACGCATCATCGCTAGATCTTCCAGAGCCATCTGAGATGGCCCGTCCTCGCCAATCGAGACACCTGCATGAGAACCAACAAGCCGAATATTGGCACGCGAGATAGCCGCCATACGGATGAAATCATAGGCACGTGTAAAAAACGCCGCAAAGGTCGAAGCAAAAGGAATTTTGTGGCGCACACTCATACCAACAGCGGCAGCTACTAATTGCTGCTCAGCGATATATTGTTCGAAGAAACGATCAGGATAAGCCTTGGCGAATTCCTCTGCAAAGGTTGAATTGCTCACTTCTCCATCTAGTGCAACGACCTCTGGATTAGCTGCACCCAGTGCCTTGAGAGCATCTCCATATGCTTTTCGGGTGGCAACAGAATCATAAAGCTTGTAGAGAGGCAAATCTAGAGGCTTCTTTGCAGGTAAGGGTGCAGGATTAGCAGCAACAGGCCTTTGGACAGGGAAAACTTGACTTCGTACAGGATTTAACTCCTGCAGCGCCTTCTCTTCCTGCTCCTTGTTGAGAGCCTTCCCATGCCAGCCATCTACATTTTCCAAGAAAGAGACACCTTTTCCTTTAACCGTCCTAGCAATAATAAGCGTTGGTACTCCTTTACCGACAAACTGTTCTGCTTGCGTATATGCATTCTGAATTTGCTCATAGTCATGACCGTTGATGACGATTGTTCGCCAACCGAATGCTTTGGCACGCTCAGCATAAGCCTCTGTATTCCAACCAAGCTCGGTCTCACCTCGCTGACCCAAACGATTACAATCCAGAATAGCAATGAGATTATCCAACTTATAGTGAGATGCATGATCAAATGCTTCCCAAATTGAGCCTTCTGCAGTTTCACTATCGCCAAGCAGAACCCAGATACGATAGGGCAGTTTATCAAGATATTTTCCAGCCAACGCAATGCCAACGCCAATTGGTAAACCCTGTCCAAGCGAGCCAGTCGCGACATCTACCCAAGGTAGTGCAGGCGTTGGATGACCCTCAAGACGGCTACCAAACTTACGCAGGGTCATCAACTCATCATCGCTAATTGCTCCTGCCGCTTTATACATAGCGTAGAGCAGAGGAGAGGCATGCCCTTTGGAGAAAATGAGATGATCGTTATTTGGGTTATCAGGGTGCTCGAAGTCATAACGCAAATGGCTAATCATCAATACTGCCATCAGGTCCGCTGCTGACATGGAAGAGGTAGGATGCCCTGAACCTGCTGCCGTCGTAGATCGGATACTATCCACACGTAACTGCTGAGCAAGATTAATCCACTGCTTTACCTGGGAGCTTGTTTCAGTATTTGTCATTATTTACTCCTAACTTTACGAGACTTTCTTGTCTTAAACGTCGCATCCTGTCATAGGTGTACCCCTCTATTTTAGACTGTCAGTAAAAGCAACCGCAAGCTGATGTACCGCTCAACGATAGCAAGACTAAATGTCCTCTCCCAGAAAAACCCTTACCGCTTTCTTGCCTGATCAAAGCTACAAATAGCGCAGTAACAATCCAGTTGGTCTAGAGCATCAAGCTAATGTATGGTAATATATAGGCAACTAGACATGATGTTGATAGAGATAAACCTGTAAAGGAAAAACAGACTTGCCTAAACCACAGACAGCGCTGCTCATCCACAGTCCACACTCGGGCAGATCAGCACAATTACCAGAAGCGCTCAAGTATCTCAAACAAGCTAACATAGACATTGCCGAAGTTGTACCCATCACACAGCTAGATGGATTACCCTTGCAGGGCTCACTATGGAAAGAGCAAGGAGTCAATCTCGTCATAGCAGCAGGAGGAGATGGATTAATTGGAGGTGTGATTACCCATATTCTAGAGAGCAATCTTCCCTTGGGCATCCTCCCATTAGGAACTGCAAATGACATCGCACGCTCCATTAACATCCCACAAGATCTCCAACAAGCAGTAGAAGTTATCAAACAAGCCAGGACAGTAGCAATAGATGTTGGTGCAGCAGAACCAGCAGAGCAAACGCCACATCAGATAAGACAACAAGGAATATCACAGCAAACCCCAACCCATCCTCAGCATCACGGTTACTTCGCTCATGCATTAACTGTTGGACTCAACGTACAGTTTGCACATCTGGCAACCAATGTAACTACACGACAACGTTACGGAAAATTGACCTACCCAATAGCAGCACTCGAAGTATTGTTCAACCACGAGCCACTAGAGGTTGACGTGCGCATTGAAGAAGTCTTGCTTCCTCCATACCCTCAGAGCACCATGCCCGGAAAACAAGAGAAGCCAACGATTAGCAAAGACCCGATCATCTTTCATTGTCGAGCACTACAGGTAACAGTCATCAATGCTCCAATTTTTGGAGGGAAGTGGAACCTAGCGCTACCAAATGCTAACATTAATGACCATTTACTAGATCTTGTCATCGTTGAAGCAATTGAACTACCAAGATTAACAACTGCTTTTGGACACCTTTTTAACACTGAGATGGCATCTACACCGATACCCAAAGTAGAAGATAGCCAGCAGTCTTTACTTGAAGCAGTAAATCTAACGGGCATTCCAGGTATTCACCATATCCAGGCACACAGCATCACAATATCGACGAGCGATGATCCAAAAGATGTCACTTTAGACGGGGAGATACGTGGACAAACCCCTATCCATGTTCAGATGGCTGATACACCCTTGACAATCTTTGTTCCAAGCAAGAAAGCATAAGCAATGCTAGAACTAGCTATATAGCACCGCCTATGCCCTTACTTCTCTACCAAAGAGTAGAAATCACCTATTTTCCTTTGGAGCTAAAGCCCAGAAAAGTAGGCCTGCAAGAACAAACAAGACTACCAGCATTAGCCCCATGACCGTGTCCACCACATTGGTAACGGAGAACTGAAAGGCTGCTGCTGCAAATAAGTAGACCAACCACAAGACACCGAGAGTTGGAATAATATACAACCAGTTGAAGCGAGTCTTAGGATCGCTTCGATACACAACATATTCGTAAGCTGAATCAAGTGGCTCCATAAAAACCTTTCTCCACGACTAGGGCTTCTTCGTTTTTTGTAGAGCGAAGACCTATCCCAGTAAATGCAACTCCTCTTAGAAGTATGAAAATGGTCTTAACGGCCTGAACTACAAAAACCAGGAAGAGAAGATACACCTGTGTCGAAACTATTAGCAGAGAGTACTTGCACATAGGTAAGAGGGGGAAAAGAACGACGTTCATTGAAATAGCGACGAAGCTCAAGTGCACTCACCTCATAAGTCCGCCCATCGGAAGTCACCGCCAAACGGCCTTCGGCAATTGCACTACACACATCAGCAAGAGTCAGAGTCTGGTCAAACATGGGATACCTCCCTCCAGAATACTATGACGCGCGAGAACAGGCATCTACCTGCAACTATCAACGCTATGTACCGATAACACATTGCAAAAACACATTCGTCTCAGAGCCATTGTAAAGCTTCCAGATATATACACTGGCAAGCACCCTGATACTACTTACCTATCGGCACATATCGCTAATTAATTGTCCTCCCCTTCTACCGGATTAACAATCTCTGCATCCTCATCCAACAAACCCTTCATAGGATCAATATACATTACACGCCGGACAAGGTCAACCTGTTTAATGACACTTTTAATTGCTGGGATCAGAAATTGTCGTCCATCATCTGCTTTAATGACATAGACATCATTGCCACCTGTGGCCATAATTTCATTAATCACACCGACAAAGCGGTCATCGAGTTGAAACACTTGCAAGCCCAAAATGTCATGCTGGTAATAAGAATCAGGAGGTAGCTCCGCTAACTCATCCAATGGAATGCACAGATCATAATCCCGCAGAGTTTCAGCAGTAGTAGCATCATCGATGCCATCTAACTTAAGCAAGAGCATGTCCCCTTTATAGGGGCGCACTCCCTTGATCACACGACGTGAATAATCGGAACTGAGATAGACAGCTTCCAATGTCACAAAACGATCAGGAACATCAGTGAAAGGACGTATTTTCAGCTCACCACGAATACCAAAAGGGGCCACTATTTTTCCGATAGTAGCCCATTCTGTCGTCTTGTTCATAGTATGAAACTCTTTAAGACCTTCCCACAGTGGCATCACAATCTAGCCTATTCACCAAAAACCTGTTGAAAAACAGGCCCAGCGACCTAACTAGGACATCCACACATTAGAGTATTTCTAAAGAGGTATGACGTCCTTCACGTGTACCAGCAACCCGCAAGAGCGTACGCATAGCCTTAGCTACACGCCCCTGACGACCGATAACCTTACCAAAGTCATCAGCCGCAACATGAAGCTCTAAGACCAACGCATGGCGATCATTACGGATCTCACGCACAACCACAGCCGAAGGATCATCAACCAGTGACTGAGCAACATACTCAATCAGATTACCCATATCTTGAACCCTTAAGTTTTACTTCCGTTGAATCCAGAACCACCCCTACACTTTTTGCACGCTAATCTACTCAGCCTGCTTTACAGCTCCTACAGGTTGCTTCGACTCATAGAAGCGATCTAGGATTCCCACACGCTTGAGAAGGAGAGCCACAGACTCCGTTGGTTGTGCACCATTCTTCAGCCAATAGAGAGCATCCTCCTCATTGACGTTGATTGCAGAGGGCTCAACACGAGGATTATACCAACCAATGATTGCGATATCACGACCATCGCGAGGAGAGCTCGACTCGGCCACGACCACACGATAGCTAGGGGCTTTCTTCATCCCCGTACGTTTTAAACGAATTTTGACAGCCATACTTGCTTAATTTCACCTCTTACCCATTATATGGGATATGTCCATTTCAGCGGCTTCACGCTTCACTTGTATAGGAAAGCACCCCTGAACTACAGCGAGACTAGAATAGCACGTTGCGAAAAAAAAGTCAATGTTTCCGAATGGCCAAGTTTAAAACCTGCAGCTAGCTTGTACAAGGTATATGCTGCCCCTACAATGTGCAAAGGCTGATTTTACTGCTCACTTACTATTTATACGATGCAACTTCACAAAGTTTGTACGTGCCCAATTTGCTACAGGCAATCCTCCCATAATCACGACATACTCGCCCGGCGCAATTAGCTTATCCTCTAGTAACCGCTGTTCAACTCTCTCGATCAATCTTTCGGTTGTTCCTTGCATCTCAATACAACGCGGCCATACTCCCCACCAGAGAGCAAGCTGACGTTGTACTCTCTGCGAAGGCGTATAGGCCAGAATCGGAACACGGGGCCGATCCTTAGAGATCAAATGTGCCGAGTTACCAGAACGAGTAAAAACGACAATTGCCTTGACACTGGCCTCCTCTGATAGTGCACGAGCAGCATGGCTGACGGCACGGGCCTGTGTGAGACGCTGAGCTTCCGGCTGTCGTGCGGTTCTATTTCCAGCTTCGGTTTCTAGCAGGATACGCACCATCATTTGGATTGCTTCAATTGGATAAGCCCCCGTAGCTGTTTCAGCACTCAACATTACTGAATCTGTTCCATCAAGTACTGCATTTGATACATCATTGACTTCTGCTCTTGTTGGTCGAGGATTGGTTACCATCGACTCCAACATCTGTGTTGCTGTGATGACAGGTAATCCCAATTCATTGCACCTAGCAATGATATGCTTTTGAATGAGCGGCACTTTTTCAGGAGCCATTTCTACACCCAAATCCCCACGTGCAATCATCACCCCATCCGCTACTTCAAGAATCTCATCTAGGCATGTAATGGCCTCTGGCTTCTCTAATTTCGCTATCAAACGAATTGGCAGGAAATTCTTTTTCTGTTCATTATTATGCGCTAATTGCAGTTCATAAATATACTGTTTAGCTTCAAGGATATCTTCTGGCTTGCGCACAAAACTGAGCGCAACATAATCAACATCGTGCATAATGCCAAAGCGCAAATCATCACGATCTTTTTCTGTCAAGGCAGGAACACTGACAGCCACACCTGGCAAATTAATGCCTTTATGTTCTCCGAGTTGACCTCCATGGATAACCATACAAAACACATCAGTTTCATTTTTGTCTAGTACACGCAATTCTAATAAACCATCATTGAGCAGAATACGATCATCTGGTTTGACATCATGAGGCAGTTGCTTATAAGTTGTAGAAATTACTTCAGCCGTCCCTAGAACATTACGAGTAGTAATGGTGATGCGTGTGCCATCTACTAATGTGACCGACTTTCCGTCCCGTAATGAGCCTGTACGAATCTTTGGCCCTTGTAAGTCTTGCAGGATGGCAATTGCACAACCTAAACGCGCAGCAATGGCACGAATCCTCTCGATAACAATTGCATGTTCCTGTTGCGTTCCATGCGAAAAGTTTAAACGTGCTACATTCATTCCAGCTTGCATCAATCGTTCGAGTTGTTCCTCGCTATTGGTGGCTGGCCCAATCGTGCATACGATCTTTGTCCGACGCATAATAAATCCTCGCTTAGTAGCTCTTTACCAGTGATGATTGAGAGTTATGTCTTTCCAACAAAAGTAAGAGTAGGTATATGTGAAGAGCACAAGAACTCCCACATTATCCGTGCCACAAAGACCCTAACCGAACGGTATAGGCCTGTCAGTATACCACATTTTTGACCTGTACAATTCTTGTAGGATTATTTTGTCGATAAC
>CBJMBI010000076.1:0-11660 GCA_966427955.1 uncultured Ktedonobacterales bacterium | reverse complement strand
GTGAGCATCGGCAAGCTCACGATGGAGACGAATGGCCTCTTCATAGGCAGGCAATGCCTCCTCATAACGCCCGAGCGCAAGAAGCGCAGATCCCTTCTTGTAGTGAGCATGGGCATCCTTAGGATCGAGATCAATGGCCTTATCAAAGGCAGTCAGTGCATCCTCATAACGCCCGAGCGCAAGAAGCGCAGATCCCTTCTTGTGGTGAGCATCGGCATTCTCAGGATCGAGATCAATGGCCTTATCAAAGGCAGTCAGTGCATCCTCATGGGTATTGTATCTAAGGGTGCTCTCTTCCATAGCTGGAAATCGAGCTTGAGACGCAGGCAAAGTCCTTAGCCAAAGATACAATATCTTCTCATGATGCCCGAGCGCAAGAAGCGCAGATCCCTTCTTGTGGTGAGCATCGGCATTCTCAGGATCGAGATCAATGGCCTTATCAAAGGCAGTCAGTGCATCCTCATGACGCCCGAGCGCAAGAAGCGCAGATCCCTTCTTGTGGTGAGCATCGGCAAACTCAGGATGGAGATGAATGGCCTCTTCATAGGAAAGCAATGCATCCTCATGACGCCCGAGCGCAAGAAGCGCAGATCCCTTATTGTAGTGAGCTGTGGCATCCTTAGGATGGAGATGAATGGCCTCTTCAGAGGAAAGCAATGCATCCTCATAACGCCCGAGCGCAAGAAGCGCAGATCCCTTCTCGTGGTGAGCATCGGCAAGCTCAGGATTGAAGGGAGAGACCTCGTTTGTGCCAACTTGTTGACCTGACCACTCACGTGGATGGATACCTCTGCCGATCAAATGACTATTACGAAGGCCCTGGAGGGAACTTGAGGATGGTGCATCTGATAATGACCTCTCTATTTGGTCCTGGCGATGTCTGTTTAACTCATTCGGCAAAATGTTTTTCATGCAGTTCACCACGTTTTGTTTTTATGCTATGCTTATATACAATTAAAACTATATTTTCTTCAACGCTTATTGTGAGCGAGAATGGACTTGAAAAAGAAGGTATCTCTCGTCTCCAGCGAGCTTGTAAAAACACTTCAAGAAGCTGCTCACCATGGTAGACATAGCTACCTTTTTTTCTCCATATTATATATCATGATCGATGACTTTGGCTAATCTCAACACATCACACAAGTTGCATAAAAGGCGTGAGGTATTTAAATGAGTTGTGCGATTGGGATGGGCTAGAGAGTGGAGATCAGAGTTATTATGAACGACAATAAGATGAGTCATCAACCTCAGTGATGCAGTATATTTCGCGAGAATATCCAGAACTTCTGGTGGCAGTTTGTGAAACGGCAAAAGGGGTTTACCTGATACGACTAGCGGCATTAAAACGCTTGGAGTTTTATTACAACACTGCTTGCTGAATAAGGAACGCTCCTAACAATAGGACGAGCTATCGAGCTAATTCGTGCTCCCTATTGTAGGAGTGTTTCCTTCTGATCATACATGTTTGCTGCTATTCTGGTCTTAGCGGGCTTTGGGCAGCTTATTCATCGTACGCAAGCAACGCGTACAGATGTTGACTGTGCGCTGAGCACCGTTTATGACAAGACGGCGACGCTGGACATTGAGAACGAAGCGACGGCGTGTGCGATGCTGCGAAAAGGGTACATTGTTTCCATGCATTGGCTTACGTTCACATACCTCACAACGGCCTGCTGGCATATCTACCTCCCAATTAATTAACACTCAAACGGATACAGTATGGACGAACCAGGGTGGACCGTTGTTCCAAAAGAGCGGATCTGTGGAACGACTTTACTTGATTATCGTGGGGGTCCTCTGGTATACTGCTTCAAGAAACTTGTGTGCTGGTTGGATTATCCAAGCACGTTATGCGAGTATAAATGATATTGGCTATTTTGGCAAGAGAGAGAATGCATGTGCATGCCAAAAACATCCCCCATACAGCCGCAGAGTGGTCCTAATTCACTCGGCAAAATCGAGGTCTTGCCCACTGCTATCCATTCAATAGTGGTTCAAGCAACCTATGAGTGTTATGGAGTTTTAGGTATTGCTTTGCCTCGCCTGCGCAATGGAAAGGCTGTCATTCTTCCACCGGAGCGACTCAATCAGGGAGTACGAGTTTCTATTGTAAATGATAAACTCATTATTGATGTTTACGTTGCATTAGAATATGGGTTACGTATTACGGCTATAGCACATAGTATTATGAGCAATGTTAAGTATTCAATTGAAAAGATGCTCGGTGTACCTGTCATGCAAGTAAATGTAAATGTCCAGGGACTTCTCCATGGGCCAACATCTCCCGATCAAGAATTGAAGGACCGGAGGTAGCGAAACTGCAATGGAGAAATTATCAGCACCTAAAGTATACCGACGATTTAGGCGTATTAGTGTTTTTAATGGTCAAGATTTTAAGAAAGCTATTCTAGCAGGGGCAACGTGGTTAGAAGAACATCATCAATCCATTAATGCTTTGAACGTTTTTCCTGTGCCCGATGGTGATACAGGCTCGAATATGGCAGCTACGATGAAATCGGCCATGCGCAATATCATTGACAGTGAAGAAACCTCTGCTGGCATTATTGCTGCCAAGGTTGCCCATGATGCATTACTAGGTGCGCGTGGCAATTCAGGAGTCATTCTCTCACAAATACTACGCGGCATTGCAGCAGGACTTGATAGCAAACAAACCTTTACGGCTCAGGACCTTGCTTCTGCACTTGAACAAGCTGCCCAGCTTGCTTATCGTGCTGTCATTAAACCAGTTGAAGGTACCATCTTAACCGTTGTACGTGAGACGGCAGAGGCTTCTAGACGCAGTGCTAACCAAAATGATGATTTGCTTACACAGATGCAGGAAATTGTATCAGCTGCACGTAAAGCCGTCGCTCGTACTCCAGAATTGTTACCTATCCTCAAGCAGGCAGGAGTAGTGGATGCAGGAGGACAGGGTTTCTGTACCATTCTCGAAGGTATCCTACACTATATGCGGGGCGAGGCAACAATCCCTATTGCTATGACCGCATCTACCCAAGTAAATCGATCAGACCTACAAGTCAAGAAAGGGCGAGTCAGCGTTGAGGAAGAATTTGGTTATGAGGTCGTCTTTCTCCTGCGCGGCAATAGGCTGGATGTCGAGAAAATCCGGCAGACGATCATTGACATGGGTGGAGTCTCTACTGTGGTCGCTGGCGATGAAAAAATGTTGAAAGTGCACACCCACACACTGACACCTGGTAAAATCCTTGACTATGGTGTCAGTCTGGGCAGTCTACTGGATATTAATATCGAAAACTTGCAAGAGCAGAGCTTGAACTATGCTGCTGAAAGTGCTGCACAACATGCAGAAGATCTAGAAAAAAAAGAAAAATTGGTCATACCTCAAGTTTCCACGGTAGCAGTTGTTGCAGGAAAAGGATTTGAGAAAGTCTTTGGAGGATTGAATGTCAATACTCTTGTCTCTGGCGGCCAAACGATGAATCCAAGCATTGAAGAGTTACTTTCGGCAGTTGAAAAGGCACCAACGCGACAAGTGATCATCTTGCCTAATAACAGCAACGTCATTTTGAGTGCACAGCAAGTCGTGGGTCTGACGCAAAAAGAAGTCTATGTTGTTCCCAGTAAAACCTTGCCTCAAGGTATTGCTGCGCTCATCAGCTTCAACTTTGAAGCCGATTTTGCCAGTAATTGTCAGACAATGACAGACGCCATTAATAACGTCCAAACGGCTGAGATTACTACTGCCGTCCGCTCAGTGCAATTAGACAGAGTGAGTGTCCGTGAGGGTGACTTTATCGGCGTCATCAATAGTCATCTGGCTGTAGCTGGCCAGAATATGCAACAGGTTGTGTACGACACGCTGAAGCGTATGAATATCGATAACTATGAGATTGTCACGCTCTACTATGGTGAAGATATCACAGCAGAGCAAGCAGAGCAGATGGCAAAAGATATCAAGACTAGATATGCGCAGCTTGAGATTGAAGTCATCGATGGAAGTCAACCTCACTATGCCTATATCCTGTCGGCAGAATAGTTAGTGCGAAGAGGAGGCGGGCACGCGATGACCGTTCGCATTGTAACAGATAGCACAGCGGACCTTCAACCTAAGGAAGCGGAAGCACTCGGGATCACTATCGTCCCTCTCACCGTCTTTTTCGGGGAAGAAGCTTATCTTGATAATGTAGAACTAGACAATGCCAGCTTCTACAGCAAATTACAGACCAGCAAGGAATTACCTCGCACTTCACAGCCTTCTCCAGCTTCGTTTCAGGCTGCGTTTACTCGTCTGATTGAAGAAGGAGCAGATGGCATTATCTCAGTCCATCTCTCCTCCAAACTCAGCGGAACCTATCAGTCAGCTTGTACGGCACGCGATTCACTGCCCAAGAGTGTCCGCAAGGTACCGATTGAAATTATTGATTCGCAAAGTATCAGTGCTGGAATGGCGCTTGGGATTAAAAGAGCAGCCGAAGAAGTTCGCCAGAATCTCGGTATAGAAGAAATCAAGGCCCACCTAATTGATCAATTTATTCGGACACGTATCGTTGCCGTGTTGGATACGTTGGAGTTTGTTAAACGAGGTGGGCGCATCGGTCGCGCCTCAGCAATGCTTGGCAACCTGCTCAGTTTCAAACCGATTATTGCTTTGAAAGACGGAGAAGTTGTGCCACTTGAACGTCCTCGTACTCGTATCAAAGCATACGATCGCGTTGCGCAAATTATTGCTGAAAGTGGAGAATTACAAGAATTAGCTGTTGCTGAAGCCAACGAGGAAGTAGGTTTACAACTGGCTGAAGCATTGCAAAGAGTCTATCAAGGTCAGATAACTCACTACAAGCTTGGCAGTGTGTTAGGTACTCATACTGGCCCTGGCACAGTTGCGGTCGTTGCGGTGTTAGCTCATAATTAACCTAACACCTAACAGAGAGATACCGTCATCTCCATAAAAGTTATGTCTTCCTTATTTCAGAAATACAGTGACAATCATTGAACCTTCTTGACGCTCAAAACAGCGTAATAGGCATTGACTATCCCAAAACTGTCACGTACAATAGTAGTATCAACTAAAAAAGTCAAGTATGCACTAGCTCTATACGATTAAACATTGTGTGTTGTCTTCTCAAGCTTGGACCTAGCTTAAGTCACTCAGTACTCGTTAGTAGATGTGTGCAAAGAGAAGATATCTCTAGAGAGAGCTCCTCACTGTACCATGTAGTTCGTTGAAATGTAGGCAGGCTTCCATTCTGGGGCCCATACAGATGTTCGCTAGGAACTGCCATCAGAAAATGGCATAGGCTACGAAGGAGGAACGACTGTGGGAATGCTACGGGTGATGTCACGGCGCGGAGATGATCGGTTTACTTGGCCAGATCTAAAGTGCGATCCTGATTTTGTGGAGCTTACAGAAGACCAAAAGCGAGCAGTTGAGGAGGCTGAACGGATATTCGCAGAAGAGCGAAAAAAGGGAGCAACAGCTTTTCTTGTTGAGTCAGGCAAACCCGCACAGCGCATTGAAGAGTTTGACCCCTTCGCTAAGGAAATAATCATGGTTCCACGAGTCGTTGGTGGATGAACTTGAACTTTCAAGTGCTCGCTGCTCTGTGCTGGATGGTCATTGGACTAGCAACTATACCTTTACTCTGGTCCATTGCTCAGCCTTATTTGCGTAGTTGGTCACTCGCCCAGAGGCGAGCAACAAATCTGCTACGTAATATGCTTACGGCTGAGCAATTCCGCCAACTTACCTGGCGGGGCTACCTGGAAGTTTCCAGTCCGACTGAGCCACAGCGGGTATATCGTATTCCGAGATCAAAAGGATATGTGCAGGTTATTGAAAACGGTCGTGCAATTATGCGTCTCTGCCTCCAACCAGTTGAATGTCTTCCAGATGCTGACATTGTGGTCCTACACAAACTGATGATCGAAGGAAACGAGAAGGCCTATCTGCAGAAGGCAAACAAGTATGTGTGTATTGACTGAGAAACATGAAGCAGCTATTCTAACGAGGAATGAGAGTATATCGGTATAAAACCGTCCTGTGATTTAGTAGCTAGGCGGTGCAGGCAAGCCACTGATGAGGGTGCAAATGCATGTACCCTCATTTTAGTCTTCCTCTTGCATCAGCTCCAAGTACAGTGACGAACCCAGATCTCTACCCATTTTTACCTCTTTAGTACCCGCGTACTGGATCATAGAGATTGCGTAATGGTTCTCCTGTTCGATAACGGATCAGATTATCTGCAAAAAGTGCTGCAAGGCGCTTATCATAATGGACACTTACACCAGATATATGTGGTGTCAAAATGACATTTGGCAGAGAAAAGAATGGACTTCCAGGTGGTAATGGCTCCTCCTCAGTAACATCGAGTCCAGCCCCACCGATCCATCCTTCTTGGAGCGCTCTGATCAACATTCTCTCATCAATAACGCGGCCCCGAGCGATATTTACTAGATAAGCATGAGGCTGCATAGCACGTAATTCAGCCTCTCCGATTAATTTTTCTGTTTGCTGCGTGAGAGGAACTGCTAATACCACGTAATCGGACTGTCGCAACATAGTATGCAACTGCTCCTGTGGATAAACTTGATCTACATCTGGTTCGGGCTCTCCTCCTTGTACTCTACGTCTCGTTGCCAGTACACGCATGCCAAAAGCTTTTCCTAATTGGGCAATGCGACGTCCAATATGACCAAGGCCTACAATGCCCAGCGTTTGATCTGCCAGTTCACGTGCCTTGAGTTTATACCAGTTGATACTGCGTGGCCAGACATGTCTATCTTGCAGGTGCACCATCTCCGGCCAACTACGATTAAACATGAGCATACTGCCAAAGACGTATTCACTAACCGTTATGGCGTGAATACCTACAGCGGTAGTCACAATGACGCCACTGTCTGCATCTAATATGCCAGTTGGTCGTAATTCATCCACACCCGCTCCAGATGCCTGTAGCCACCGCAAATTAGGTGCCAAATTCCGCCATTTGCGAGTTAGTTTGTAGGTACAAAGTATCTCTGCCTCATGCAGGTGAGCTAGCAGTTCATTAGTATCAGCAACACAGAGCACATCCCTTTGAGCTGCTTCACGTAGCATATTAAGGGAAACCTCGGAGAACTGAAATGAACTGATGATCTTTAGGCTACTATCTGCCATGACTATTGCCCTCCATCATATGGAAAAAAGTAACTTCTCAACCCCATCTTATACCAATTTGCTCTCTCAGTCCATTCGCCATCAAAGAAATTCCTGTTATACAACCTTAAAACTTAATAATATTTTAATATCAGAATAGATAAATTTTATTACATCTTAATGTCTAAAACAATAAATTTATGGTAAATTATATTTATGACAAGGTTTTTGTAGGGTTGAAAGGGATATGAAGGAGGCCAATGTGAAAAGCAACCTCGCAGCAGTCCATTTTCCGATGCCAACTGCCAACAACAGTGCACTGCCTGGTATGGGCAACCATCAACTCGTAATCATTTCTCAGCTACTGCAGATCATTGATAATGTACAACATATCGATGAACTATTCCTCTGGCTTGCACACACACTGTTACGGCGTCTTGGTAGTGATGTTATTCAGTTCTGGACATTACAAAATCATGTAGAGGAGCAAATCACTCTAGACCTACGTACGATGGTTTCTCGGGACCTTGCACTGCCTCAATATGCTGTCGTTAATCCAGATGTTGCCAACCAAATCAGGTCTGTACTCAAAGAAAGAAGTGGCTTTATGCCGATGCCTGTCAGTACAGTCTTCCATCCAGATCAAGTAAGTCTGCTCACAAAATATAAACTTAACTATTGTACATGCTACTTTCTTTGCAATAGTTCAATGCTTCCACCTGCAATGGGCCAGTATTCTGAGAGGAAGAAAGTTTATACCCCACTAACGATGGTCGCATCCCTCTTTATGCAACAATCTCCAAGTCCACGGCTTTTACCAACAATTGGTCATATTCTAGAACAAGCTATTATGATTGCGAAAAAGCGTGGCCTATTGCTCACTGATGGTAAACAACAGGCAGCAGGAGAAATGACTGCTCTCCTCGCTAGAAATACAGGAAAAACCGCTGCAGTTCCAAAAACAGGATTTGTAATATAACCTCTTTGATAGTCCCTGTGCCTATATTGTTACTTGTTCTGCCTGGTGGATCAACCCATCAGGCAATAGTTTATTTTTGAGTATTCTCTGCACTCTGCTCGAATCGAGTACCCATTGTCTTCTCAAAATCGTTGGGCAATTTTGCCGTATTGTTGCTAAAGTATTCGGGGTGAGCTTCTCGCCATTCTGTCCAGAAGGTGATGATGAAAGCTTGCAGTAGTCCGGCGATAGGAGAAGCAAAAAGGGCTCCCCAGATTCCAAAAAGCTCAGATCCTGCTACTAGAGCAAATAAAGATACAACTGGATGGATACCGACGGCTTTGCCTACGATGCGTGGACCTACCAACTCACTCTCGACGACATGAATGAATGCGAAGTATAAGAGTACTAATACAGCAATTAGTGGTCCACGTGTTAAGCCGACCATGACACAAAGCGCTCCAGAAATCAGTGTACCAAGTACAGGGATGAAGGCCATGATGAAGGCTAAGAACCCCAAGAAGACAGAATATGGTAGGCGGAAGAGAAAAAACATCCCAGCCCATACCAGCAAGCCAATCAGAATCGCTAGTGTCACTTGTCCGCGAATGTAGCCGCCGACTATTCTCTGCATGGTATCTAAGAAAAAACTAGCGCGTGCTGCTGCAGGCGCATTATGGCGTGCCCAGCGGGCAACGCGCGAGCCATCAATCAGCAGGTAGATGCTCAGTACAGCGACAATCAAGGTGTCAAGAATGATATCTAGCAAGCCTCTAATCATTGCTACTGAATTCTTCGCGAAGTCGGCTGCCCAATTCTCGATTTGTTGCAAGCCATTGATGATTTGTCCGTGTTGAATTCCATAGTTGGAGAGGAGATGCTCAAGAGGCGATGGCTGACCATGTCGACCTGGAGTTAATAGCTGGCTGATAGTATAGGCAATTTCTCTTGTCTGCTGGATAGTTGTGATCACAGCAAAATAAAAAAAGAGAGTAATCAATCCTAGAACTGCCAGATAAACGGTAAGAATTGCTAGAAGGCGTGGCATGAAACGCTCGAAGAATTTTACTCCGGGTGCTAGTGCGTAAGCGAATAGTGCAGCAATGATGAGCAGTAACAGGGCCTGGATGACATGGCTTGCAATCTGGACAGCAACCCACGCCAGGGCAATCCAGCCGAGGATGGTAATAGTTATAAATGCTCGCCTGATCCATTTAACCGTTCGTGGGTCCAGATTGGAAGGCGCAAGCAGATGTGTTTCTCTAGCCATGGCTTTTTCTCTTTTCATAATATCAAGTAACAGGCTACACTGTATTATTGGAGAATGTCAAATCTCTTGGTAGCCAGAAAGTATATCTTACCAAGTTGGAGACTACTATCAATCTTCTCTCCTGATAGCAGAAAAAGTGATGGCCTTCTAGCTGTGCGATGTGGGGATAGATAGATTAGAACATGTTGAATTAAAAGCCAATAACTGTTACTATGTAGGGCAAGGATAGGCAAGGCGGCTCCAAACGAAGGCGGAATTCATGTTCAGTGTAGATTATCTTATTTTATGCCAAATTATAGAACAATTCCTGTATACAGGAATATTTCGGGCAAAGGTGACACCTTCTCGTTCCCAGTCCAGGGATGGGTATATCGAGCTTCATGTTAGAGAGGGCATTGTTCAGGCATGCAGTTTCATCACCACACAAGGGCAAGTGTATAAATGGGACCAATGGGAAACCCAACTTGCTCAATTCGGTATTTTAAATTGGGAGTTGACACCTCTACAATCTTCTGAGCCTATGCCACAAGTGCCATCTTCCACTTCGTCTGCCCATTTCCAGCAATCGCCAGCAGGAGAGCAAAAGCAATCACTGGCAAAAACTCCTCGTCATGCTAAAATTTTGTCATCATCACAATTTTCTCAGCTGTCGAAGCTTTACCGTCAAGTCTATTCTCTTATTGATGGAAGGCGTCAATGCACTGATATTGCCATGATGTTGCGCAAATCGCAGCAGGAGGTTGATCGCATTATTGATGATCTAGGCAAACAAGGACTCATCCAACTGTGATAGGTCTGCTCTATTACAGCAGAGCATGAGAAAATCCATACACCGAAAGGAAAAAGTATGTCGGCAGGGAAACGACGCGTGAATGGATTTCACCTAAATCGGAAATGTCAGCAAGTATGCAGTTGCAAAGCAACAGGTTTCTTAGCATGCCTCACAAATGCACCATGTACAATTCATTTGATACAAGAGCATGGAGGGAAACATGGCACAAAATAAATCAGCATTATCTTATTCCATTACTGGACTCAATCCTTATCCGTGGATACGCTGGTGGTATGCCCTGGTTGCCCCACCTGCACCAGCTCAGTTAGAGAATCTTCCACTGGACGAACGAGAATTTTTGCGGAGGGGGAAACTCATAAGTATCGCTTTGCTTATTGAGTTGGTCCTACTACTCATCACGATTGGTCCAGCATCACAGGATGGGTTGTCAACCACCCTTGGCCCAATTTTGATAAATATAGGCATCCTCATCGTTGCAGCAGTACTCAACCGCTCTAGGAAGCTGCTGCTAGCTGGTTTGCTAGTTACTTTTGATACGGAACTAGGGATGTTCATTGCGATGGCATTCCCACCAGGTGGGCATCTAGGAGTGTCTGGTATTCCCTTCCTATTTTTACTGGTCCAACCGCTCATGATATCTGTACTCCTCTTTCCGTCCTGGGCGATCTTGGTGATAGGAGCTATCAATGTGCTTGTAACTGGTGGGGTATGGCTCTTTGTCCCCAAGGCGGCAGAATTACAGGCGTATATGCATACGCCAGCTATCATACCAGTTATTGCTGCTCCGATTATAACTCTCATCCTCTGTGCCTTGGTCAGCTACGTTATGATTACCAGCTTACAAGAAAACCTGATGCGTGCAGATAAGGCAGAAGAGATATCCAAACTCCAATCTGTAATGGCCGAGCAAGCACGACAGGAAATACAAAAGAAGCAACAGCTTGAAACAGGGATTCAGAAGATTGTCAGTGGACTGATCAGCTTTTCTAATGGGGACCAGAATGCTCGTATCCAAATGGAGCAAGGCCATCCTCTCTGGCACATCGCAAGCAGCGTTAACAATATGATGGGGCGCTTCTCCCGCTTGCGTGAACAAGAGAAGCCAATGGAGCAGACCATTATGGCGCTACAAGCTCATCTCATGGCAATCCGAATGTCCAAAGCCACAGGAACCCAAATATCTTTCCCACAGACGGGAACCGAAGTGGATACTCTGGTCAGAGAGCTACTCTTGTGTTCCAATGGGGTACAACAACCTTAGCAAGGTAGTCGGCGTCTCCAGTAGGAACTGAAGAGCGATACATAATTTATCTGTATTGCAGCAATATTTTCCGCTACAGTTTTGATACTCAGAGTCATACGTGCAAGATGCGCAGATTGCAAACTGTAGAGAGTGTATCAATACCCTACTGGGAGGCCAAGAACAAAAGGTAGTTGTTTTCACATCGTATTGCCGACGTGAAAGCAACTACCTTTGTCAAGTCAAGTAATAGGCTACATTGTATCACGGAGAAACTCGATT
>CBJMBI010000075.1:0-11726 GCA_966427955.1 uncultured Ktedonobacterales bacterium | reverse complement strand
GGCCACAACGGAACTGTGAGAGGGGGTCTGCCAGGATAGGATAGCCCAAGCGTTGCGCCAACTCAATGAGTGGCTCGGTGAGCGCCGGATTATTCATCGGTCCAACAATAATAAGCCCATCTGACGTCTCATTCACTTTTTCTATCAGGTATTGAAGAGTTGCTTTTGGTACAAAGTCCTGTTGTGCATCACCAACTCTAATGTAGGGTTCGTTGCCTGAGCGTCCTTGCCAAGCAATGTGATCACGAGACTGCTGTTGTGTGTGCTGGGGTAGATTGGGTTGTGGTTCAGGTGTCAGCGGCTCACGAAAGGGAAAATTGAGATGAACGGGACCTGCTGGCACCGCTTGTGTCAGGGCAGAAGCGCGGTTGGCGAGCGTGCGAATGTAGCGTAAGGCTTCATTGGTTGCTTCAGGAAGCGCAACCTCCACAAACCATTTGACATGAGTACCATAGAGCCTGTTCTGATCAATGGTCTGAGGTGCGCCGCAATCGCGGAGTTCTGGAGGACGATCTGCGGTCAGCACGAGCAACGGAACATGTGACAATTTGGCTTCCACAAGAGCTGGCAGGAAATTTGCCGCCGCCGTTCCTGATGTGCACAGCAATGCCACTGGTAGACCAAGGCGCTTTGCCATACCCAGACCAAAGAAGGCCGCTGAACGTTCATCCACATGCATCCAAACGCGTAGTGTGGGATGCTGGGCGATCGCCAGAGCTAGAGGTGTTGAACGTGATCCAGGGCAGATAACGACATTGTGGATACCAGAACGTTGTAACTCGTCAACAAAAGCATTAACGTAAATATATGTTTGGTTGTTGGATTCCTGTGCATTAGAAGAAGTATATGGCATAAATAGTTCTGATCCTTCCTGAACGGTACAGTAGCCTTAACATGACGCGAGTCTAGATGTGTAGGATTGCCATAGTTAATCTATACATTGTGGTGTTTCTGCGATGAATTTCAGATCCTTAGAATTGGCCTCGCCAAGTATTATAGGGGGAGTGTGTAGAGATTGCAATCAGATTTTGCAGGTTCGGGGCTGCCTATCGGATAGGCGCACCCTCCGACGGGCTTGACGTAGCATGGTCGCCGGATGGGAAGCGCATCGCCTCGGGTTCTTGGGATGGGACGGTGCAGGTGTGGGTGGCATCATGAGGGCGGTTGAAGATGCAATTGCTCAACCCCTCATTGACTGCAATGCCATCTTGAGGATGCTACGATAATAGACCACGTAGCATAACTTCTAACTTTAAGCTCGATTCAGCAAACTCGCTCTCTGGTTGTGAAGCAGCAACAATCCCGCAGCCAGCAAAAAGGGTGGCTTGATTGCCATCAATGAGAGCGCTGCGTAGGGCCACGGCAAATTCTCCATTGCCACTAGCCCCGATCCAGCCGATTGGACCAGCATACCAGCCTCGGTCAAGCCGCTCATGGGCGCGAATGGCTGCCAGTGCGGACTGGCGAGGGAAGCCTCCAACTGCCGGTGTCGGATGTAAGTTTGCAATCGCTTCCAGGATACAATGATCTGGCAAGAGAGTACCTGTAATGGGTGTTTCCAGATGTTGGATATTCTTGAGTCTGAGGAGATGAGGTGTCTCGGCAACCCAGACACGAGAGCAGATGTCGGCTAGAGCATCATAGATGGTTGTCACAACAACACGGTGTTCTTCCTGGTTTTTCAAACTTTGCAAGAGTTCATTGCCTAGACGTTGATCTTCCTCTTCGCTTGTACCACGTGGGGCCGAACCAGCCAGAGCCATAGTCTGGATCTGGCCATTCACTCCGCAGATGAGCCGCTCGGGTGTTGCTCCAACAAAATAACGCTTGCCGCGCTGAATGGCAAAGATATAGGCATTAGGATAGTTCTCATATAATTGATGCAAGATAGTCGCAATGTTGAAAGCTTGCTCTTCGTTTCTAACTTGGATAGCCCGAGCCAACACAACCTTTTGAAAGGCCTCATCCTTGATCATCTGAACGGCGTTGGCGATTTGTGCCATCCATTCTGTTGGGTGAAGGAGATCATGTATAGAAATCTTATGGCGTAGATCCTGTACTATAACTGTTTCCTGCGGCGACACCACTCTTTGCTCAAGGATCGTATTCAATTGCTGTAGGGTGGTACAAATCTCTTGTGTGATCTCTTGGATATCAGTTTTTGGCTGGATCATCGTATTAATGGTGAGCGTGGCATGTACCTTATTGCAATGGAAGAGTAGACGCGGCAGAATGAGTAATCCATCGGGAAAGCCTTCCCAAAGTGGCGTGTGTGAATTGAGAGGATCAAATGCAAAACCTCCAAAAAGGACTGGTCCACTTGGAGAAGCTGGTGGTATCTGGCTTGCCTGTCCGCTAACTGTATATTTTTGCAAGTCGCGCCAGATGGTTGCAGCTGTACCTATGCAGTCCGAGCCCGTTGTGGTAATCGTCGTTGCAGTACCTGTGCCAATCAATATGTGCTGTTCTGCTGGACGGGCCCAGAAAAAGCTGTCGCCTATGTGTAGCGACTGGAAAGTAGTAAACATTTCCAGGGGATCACATCGTGCAATGGGTTGAGTAAAGCTAGCAAGTATTGGGTGTCCTAGATCAGTAGCACGTATAGCAGCCCGCTGGAGGGTTTTTTCTAACTGTATGTGGTCACTTAGGATCAAAGTGGTGATTTCTCTCTTCTGAGGCACCTTGTAAATACTTCCTTTCTGAAGGAAAGTGACTCTGTGTGTGAGCCGAATATGATTGTAAATAGGTTATTAAAATCAAAGGTCGTCATAGCAAGCAGTAGAAAAAACTTTTTGTGTCTCTTCTTCAATCGTCTCGACCAAAACCGTCTTGACCAAACCTTACACTTTTCTCTAACGTATGGCAGAAGTTTTCCGACACCTCTATTATTATTATCTGAGAAAAGTACCCAAACACGAGGGAAAAAGGGACAATTTGACACATTTTGGGTTAAGAATCTACGCTCTCTCCTCTTTCTGCATTGATTGTCCCTCTTTCCTCCTTGATATCGTGACACAGATGTGTTATCTTTTAAATCGTGACAATTCGTGACTGTGAGGAGCTAAAACGATGCCCAAAGAAAAGCGGCTCCAGTCGCTCTCTGATAATCGTGACAATTCGTGACACGCTAAGGAAGGAATCTTTATGAAATTTGGTATTTGCTTGCCTCAGGCATTTGCAGGAATTACGAGGGAACATCTTCTTTCCTGGTCTATACAAGCTGATCAAAGTGGTTTCTCATCGCTTGTTGTCGTTGATCGGCTCTGCTACCTCAATTATGAGCCATTGATGACACTGGCTGCCGTTGCCGCTGTCACAGAGCGCATTGAATTAATGACTGGTGTGCTGATCGCACCTACGCGTGAGGTCCATCTGCTGGCAAAACAGGTTGCCACTCTGGATCAGCTCTCGAATGGGCGCCTGACACTAGGAGTAGGTGTTGGCAATAAGCTCGTAGATTTTCAGACCACGCAGACGCCATTTAACCAACGAGGGAACATTGTTGATCAGCAATTGCAGCAAATGAAGAGGATCTGGTCTGGTCAATCGGTGACAGATGATGATCAGACTATTGGCCCCTTGCCTCTCCAAAAAGGGGGACCTGCGCTGATCTTCGGAGGAGATTCGCCTGCAACGATCCGGCGGATTAGCCGTTGGGGAGAGGGCTGTATTGTCCGCGATGCTCCTGCCTCCGCGCTCTCATTCTACCAACAGGTGGAAGCAGACTGGAAGAACGTAGGGCGGACTGGAAAACCCCGTTTCATTGGGATGGCGTATGTCGCACTGGGGGGGTCCGATGTCAGCACGCAGGGAGCAGACAACGTCCGTGACTATTATCGTTTTTGGGGTCAAACTGGTGCCGAGGCCGTGGCTCAAACGATCTTGACCAGTCCGGAGGCTCTCAAAAAGAGCATTCAAGCATTCGAAGACATTGGCCTCGACGAGCTTATTCTCATTCCCGCCATCGTCGATGTCGATCAGCTCTCCCGCATCCGCGATGTCATTGCTTTTTAATGAGTCAACTGCATCCTCTCTGGTAGACTTTTTCTGGGCAGTGCAACTTGTGCTCAAAGACAGTAGGATCTTCTAGAGAGTGTAAGAACCACTGTATCCTTCTTTTTGCATAAATAGATGTCCTTTACCTTGACAAACAACGAACTGTTTCTTGCTGAACGGAAAAGCTCTCTTGAGGCATGCTCGACAAGAGCAAATGTTGAGTTCTCTTTCACATTCGCTACACGGCTGGTCTTCCGTTCAGCCTTTTTTACGTCCACGTAAGGAGCATTGAAATGCGTCTCTGTATTAAAGATTACCATGTATCCCCTTGGCAACTGCTAGGTTCATTTCTTGTATGTATAATAGCTTTGAGTGCTTGCGGTGGTAGCGCAAGCCAGACTCCTACTGCAACATCAATACAGATGCCAGCCATCACTGTCCAGGCAAGAGATGACATTTTCCAAATCCCAACGAAGGTCCAGGCGGGCCTTGTTTCGATCACCCTTAACAATGATGGACCATCGCCACATCAGGCAACGGTACTGAAACTGCACAATAACGTTGACTACCAAACCTTTCAAAAAACCCTAAACAGTAATTTAGTTGCATCACTGCAAATGGTCGATTTTGTCGGTGGCGTTGATACGATTGGCCCTAAGCAAAGCCAGGTAGCTATCTTGAAACTTACTGCTGGTCAATACGCTATTGTCTGTTACGTCCAGGGACCTGATGGACAAGCTCATTACATGCACGGGATGATTACTCCGCTCGTCGTTACAGATCCAGCGAGTTCAGCAGTTACCCCACAGGAGGATAACACCCTCACGCTCGCAGACTATAACTTCACCTTTACCCAACCCTTATCGACTAAGGTTACAATGCTGAAAGTCATCAACAATGGACCACAGATACACGAGTTTGTTTTGGTGAAAATAGCACCAAACAAGACATATACGGACGTCCTCAATTTTCTGAAAAAGCCTTCTGGTATACCTCCTTTCGCGGATGATGGCGGGATGGCAGCGTTAAGTCCTCTCCAATACGGCTGGATCAAGCTCCACTTACAACCTGGTACATACATGGCACTCTGCTTCGTTCCTGATCAAAAGGGTATGCCCCATTTCATGGACGGAATGTACAAATCGTTTACCGTTGTATAGTCTTGTTGGTCAAACTAGTTAAAGTTAATCGGTAACGGGTTCCTTGAGGATGATCTGGCTGATCAGAGGCTATGTGAAAAGGCTTCCAGGTCGGTAATCGTAGAGCTTTGCAGGAGATGAATCCTAGAAAAGCAATCTTGGGGTGAGGCATGCTTCGTTGGAGTAAGAATAATCTCTTCCTCTCATCTTGTCTCAACCCTAGTTTGCTAATGCTGTGGACACCGTGTGATTGCAAACATCATGCAACCATGCGATCTAGTTATGGGTCTATGAGGCATTAGCGAAATTTTGTACTAAACTCTCTCCGACCAATTTTTCGAGCGTCTCTCGGTTGATGCGGTATCCCTGGCGTTCGTGAATGTATGGCAAAACAACTGCCTCTAGCACACCTTGTTTGATCCAACGACGGACGGTTGTGTCATCGACGCGCAGGAAGGGCCATAGTCTGGATCTGGCCATTCACTCCGCAGATGAGCCGCTCAGGTGTTGCTCCAACAAAATAACGTTTGCCGCGCTGAATGGCAAAGATATAGGCGGTAGGATAGTTCTCATACAGTTGTGGAGGGGGAAACCAAGAAGGTCTACAAAAAATGATTCTTCCCCACGTCTTTTTGAGACTGCTTGTGGGGAGGATCGATTGCTTTCCCTAAGGAAATGAGACTAGCTTGGGCTATCTGGATCTAATGTTGCGTATTGCACCAGGCTTCTTGCAACTTTTTGAACGAGAGCATAAGCGGGTCGAGCTCTGTTCCTGTACGTTGTATCGGCAAAAGTTGCTTGGGTGAGAGAGTTGCTTGATAAAGAACTTGAGTGTACTGGGAAATCGCCTGTTTCAGTTGCTCATATTCATGCTCGGTTCGTTTTACGGATTGCTGTCGCACCCACAACGAGTTGATCACACCAACGAGAGGCCAAAGTACCTTAGTAGGTGGATAGGAAATGCGAGTGGTAGCCGCCTGCCCATTGACCATATCAGTATGCATCTGAACAAGCTGCTGGATACTTTCTTCCAACTCCTGCTTTTCCTGCTCAGCTAAAGCATGCTGTTCGGCCATAGCGTGTTCAATGGTTGCCACCATCTCAGCACGATTTGCCCGCTCACTCATTTTCTGTGCACTGTAGACCCACATAGCAACAATTCCAGCCACAAATAACTGTAAACAAATAGGGCGGATCAAAGTTCCTCCTAGGTCTGCTTGCAGTATCTCTCCTATTGTCTGTGTATGTGGTGCATAGAGGATATGAGCAGCGATGAAAGCGGAGTTGGCCACAGCAACAATAAATATATTATTCACTGGTAGTAGGGAGACTGCAATTAATTCTCCTATGATCAACAAGTCGTATGATTGAAATGTCACTGGAGTAATTGGAGTGAAAGACCCGAGGATGAGACCCATCAATGCAATCTCTGCATTCATAACAATAATGCTACCTGCCAGTGTTGTCTTCCCTGCTCTATTCGCCAGGAGTGCACTAATGTCAATGATCATGCCAATGACAGTGGGAACAAGCTCACTCACCGTTGAAAACGGTATTACAATGACTCCTAGCCCCAGGATACAAAAAACGACTGTACTCAGCAGGCGGGCTTTGCGGTCAGCCTCGCGCTTCATAAGACTGGCATTAGCAGAAGCTCTGGGGGGTACTGTAAAGCGGTACCACCATCCTAGAAGACGTTCCATCCAATCCGTTCCTTGCCCAATGACCTCGTTAGCAGACCAAGATTGCTTCCAAGTCGATTGATCAGAAGTGTTCATCCTAAAAAAACTCCTATCGATTACCTAAATCATGACAACATTCAGTTTAATGAGTGTATGTAAAGTCTCGTTCACAACAGTATCAGGACAAAAAGTTTTAAGAGTGGTTTTGATCTCCTGCACTGTCTTCTGTCCATCGATTGCCTGCCAGACCATGAAAAATATCCGTCGCTGTGGAAGCGTCCAGGAAAGGAGCCGTTCTCCCGGAATACAGGAGGCCGTGCGGCGGGGTACAGCGGCATTGGGTAGTTCGGATGGCAACGATGGTGACATCTGGGAATGGGAATGGGTAGCAGGAGCCAACTTTGGAGTAGGCACTGCTCCTGTGGTAGATACGGGATGAAGGCGCCACTCAAATGGTCCTTTCTCATTGTCAAGTCGAATAAGCATCTCTTTTGAAACGAAGGTGCGTTCCTTGAGCTTGTCTTCAATGTAACACGAGACTACCGCACCCTCAACGAGATGTAAGGATGCAATACCAGAACCTGACATACCAGGAATACGACGAAGCTCAGCCTGAAGGATCCCACTTCTCTTATACCTTCTAAATAAGTCTAAGCTGAATGCGAGACCAATGCTGGCATCAATACCATCTTTGTCCACACAAACCCCTCTAACAAGATCTAGATAGTTGAGTTGGCTTATCCTGTATGGGGTGAAAACTCTGAAAATACTCTTCCATTTGAGCGTATCAACACGATTTCTGTGTGTGATTTGTAGATAACACTCAGTAACCGTTCAATGCTCCAGTAACCCATGAACCATTATCGTGAGTGAGTTAACACTGTGAATGTGAGTACAATCTTTCTGCAGACCGCTAGAACTATCCCATGTGTTAGGAAAAGGGCCAAGCAACAAAAAATAGGGCTATATAATACCATGCTAGATTGAATAACGTCAATATATCGCTTCTGCCGAAACTATTCAAAGTAACCCTCTCACCAAAGCATGGGGTCACAGAAAGGGCTTTCTCCACAGACCTGATCTTTTTTCTGTGCTTTGTTGGTGGGAACTGTACGAATAAGGCTGAGATATGCTATATTCGTCTTATGGATGTGAGTCAAAACTATGGTGTGCTACGCGTTATAGGTGGTGGGCATTGTGCGCGTCAACCAGGCTACGAGAAGCATAGAAGTCTCCAATCGTCTGCTATTACTCTGATGGGTCAGGAGGAATATCAGTCGGACTGGTTGTCGGCAGAGCGCTCTGTGTATGTGGTCTCGCGCCGTGAGATGACTATTGGTCGAGCACTAGATAATGATATTATTTTGATGGATCCATCAGTCTCGCGTGAGCATGCTCGTCTGGTATTAGATAAGCAGGGATGGTTTATTTATAATCTCACAGAGAAGAATACTGTGCTTGTGAATGAGTGCAGTGTCCCAAATGGGGATTGTCTTCCGCTAAAACCGCAAGATCTGTTAAAAATTGGCAATACCATAGTGCAACTAGTAGCCCCGATGCTGGAATCTTCTTCAGTGGATCGACTTGCTACTGTTCTCCCTTTAGTCTCCAATCAGAGAACTGCTCTCAATGGTCATGAGCAGAACGGGGCTTGCACTCAGGAGCTTACTTTGCAGGACCCAGGCTCAGTTACTAGCACTAACTCTATACCCTTTCCATCTGCGTCGTCTGATACTGAATTGGCGGTACAAGGGTTGTGTGGTGAACAGGAGCTATCGGAAAGTATTGAAGCTATGCAACTGGCTTTGCCGGACTGCTTCTTACAGTATCCTCAGATGGATCGAAGAGAAACAAAAGAACTAATGCTGCTTCCCATGCTTCCTCATGAGGGCGGTACTAACAGAATGATGTTTACTATGTCAAGTGATTTTGCATTAAATGTGCGTATTCGCTGGATTATTCTAGTCAGTCTAGTTATTTTGATAGTCGGTGCCGTCAGTACATTTGTATTGAATAGCCTAGGAGAATTTGCTGTTTTAATACAGGGCGGGCCATCTGGCTTATTGGTTGGGTTGACGATTCCTCTTGTTCCTGTGATCGGTATCAATCTGTTGGTCAATTTTATGGATCGCTTTAAGCGTGAGCCCTGGTTTTTGCGGCTGGCAGCATTTTTGTGGGGTGCTATTATTGCTATTCCTCCGGCTGTGTTTATTGAACAATTCGTTGATGGTATGATATCGAGCTGGTGGGAAGTGCATCCTAATCTTGTCTTACACTCTTTGTTGCAGGGATTGGATGCTGGGGTAACCGAAGAAACAGTCAAAGGGCTTGGCGTGCTCTTGCTCTTTATCGTATTACGTGACCGATTCGATAATGTGACCGATGGTATTGTCTATGGAGCACTGATTGGTGCTGGGTTTGCGATGGTAGAGAATATCGTCAATTTTGTGAACCCAAGAGATTTGCTTGGTCTGATTGTGGGGAGAATTGTGCTTGGCTGGTTCTGTCATTCAACCTTTACTGTATGTTTTGGTGCATCTCTGGGTTATATTCGCCATACTAGGATGCGTTGGCAACAGATTGTAATTCCGCTCCTGGGGTACCTGCTAGCTGTAGGTTTGCATACAGGCTTTGATTTTGTCAATGCCTTTGTCAGAAACTTTTCGTTTATACACCCGAACAATACCACTGTGACCACATTGTTGATTGTCGCGGTCGTAAGTGATTACATTCCCCCTTTTATTGCACAAGTTGTGATTCTCTCGGTATTAATCAGAGCATTAGCACAAGAAACGGCTGTTATCCGTGAATTTCTCGCTGCAGAAGTCTCTACTGGAATAGTTACTGTTGATGAGTATGCGCTACTCCAAAACTCTTTTGCAAGAACAAAAAGTGAAAGACAAGTTTTATGGCAACATGGATTAAGGCAGTGGCTGATGGTGAAAACACTCTATCAAACAGAAATTGGCTTAGCATTTCGCAAGTGGCATGTGAGCATGGGTGATAAGCCCAAATCCGGTTATGTCCATTCAGAAGATGCTTATCGACAGCGAATTCTGCTCTTGCGCCAACAGATCGCGACGATTCACAAAGAGAGAACATCTAGTGGATAGGTAATTCCTACCCATTAGCTCCATTTAAACTTGCATCATGAGGCATTTGTTGCCAATGTTGTCCCTCTATCCACCTGGAAAATTCCTCTTGCGTTGGATATCCTTATAGTGGTTAGCTCAACTCTTGATGCATTGCAATCGGGCGAGCCACAAAAGATATAATGGACCCTTACAGTCATTCTGACAAGTAGTCTATGATAATATTCGGGGCACTAAACTGCCTTTTTAGTAGAATCTGTTGTAAATGAAAAGCTTATGTGGGAATTGTACCGATGGTAGCTTCCTGCACTATGACAAGAAGAAAAGGAAATGAGATAATGAAAAAAGGACTAGAAGGTTCTTCAAAAAGAGATGGAGAACAACATGACGAGCAAAAACCTCAGAGAGATCGAAGTTCTAGTTGTAAGTTCTCGAGAATCCTTCTTAGCGGGGAAAGTCAGAAATCACAAGATAAGGAAGCCACAGCAGTGGGATCAAGCAAGGATACTAAGGATCCCTTTGGTGCGCTTGAATCCCTACACAGGCATAATGTACTCACAGATGTGCAAATAGAACAGCTCAGTGCAAAAAGAAATCCTGAGGTCATCGCTGCACATGAGCCAGAGCTACCTGCGGGTAGAAAATTGGGAGAGGATGAAGGACATGTCATTGGTCTACCACCAGATAAAGAAACTCCTAAGACGGAGGTTTTCCAAAGTCATGATCTCTCAGGGCAAAGTAAGATTCAGGGGATACAGGAGGTCAATTCCTCTGACAAACTCTATGAATTCTCTGTTGAGAAGGAGATTTTCTCCATCATCGAGGATGCTCGTAAAACGAGCGAGGAAATCCTCGGGAAAGGTAGCAAAGAGCATGTTGATCTCCCTGAAGAGTATGTTGCTCTCTCTGGGGAGGTTAAAGAATTCCACGAGGCTCTCCAGGGTTACCACGAGATAGGGGGAACGGATCTCAAACCAAATGATTTCCAAAAATGGTATGACAAAGGGTGGGAGAAAGTTGAAGCTTTGCTTCAATCCAATGATGAACTTAAAGAAAGAGTGTCATCTCAAGAATCCGGGGGCGATCTATTAGCTGATCCAGAACAGAAGCTCCATGGCGAAGGCTTATCGGCAAGTTCATCCAGAATTCTTGAGATAGTAGGGAGGAATAGTGGCTCAAACGCGGATGATCGCCTGAAGGAAAGTGTACGTCCACAGGAGAGCGGTCCTCTCCAGACAGGCCACTACATAGGGGGAATAGGAGATATGCGACACGCATTGCATGGAACTCCCGGGGCTTCCTGGACTATGTCATTGCCTGATGGACGCCGCTTGGAAGTGGTACGCTACCATGATCCCAATATTGGAGCGAGGCTACCTGTTCAAGATTTGTTGAGCCAAGCCAGATCTCTCTGGGAAGGACTAATGAATGTGTCCCAGACTTCTGAGCCGATGCGAGGGGAGAGTAATTTTAAAGTCGGAGATAGTAGCAATCTTTACATAGAACATCGTCCACTACAAGAAGAACAACATTATCAGGATAATTCAAGATTTCTTGTTTCAGAGAACGAAATTGAGAAAACATTGGCAAATACAATGCTTGAGACTCGTGCCTATCTTGATCTCTGGACTAAGTATAAACTGGAGCAGCCTAACACAGGCGAGCTTAAGGATTCTCATGACGGGGCTCAGGAATTCCTTAAGCTATCCATCGCAGACATAGAGCCTCAGGATCGTGAGGCCTTTTGCGAGACTATGAGTGAGTTTAACCAGAGCTTGAAAAAGGGAGTCGAAGATCTCGTATCGGGAGCCTCCCAC
>CBJMBI010000074.1:0-11815 GCA_966427955.1 uncultured Ktedonobacterales bacterium | reverse complement strand
AACAATTGCTCACTGCTATCTTGAAGCGCCTACAGCCAGAAATCGTGGCCATTAGGGCCGATGCCATGGACGAATTGACCTCTGGGATGGCAAAAAGATATAAAACAGGCAAAACCCTTGATGATTTGCTTCCTGAAGCTTTTGCTGTAGCACGTGAGGCTGCTCGGCGTAAGATTAAGATGCGTCACTACGATGTGCAATTGATCGGTGGGGTTGTTCTGCATCAGGGAAAGATCGCTGAGATGGGCACTGGTGAAGGTAAGACATTGGTGGCAACATCGGCTGTGTACCTGAATGCATTGACGGGGAAGGGTGTGCATGTTGTGACGGTCAACGATTATCTGGCACGCCGTGATGCTGAATGGATGGGACAGATCTATACGTTCCTGGGTTTAACGGTTGGTGTGCTAGTCAATGCTATCGATCCACAGACTCCCGAGCGTCGTGCAGCATATCAGGCTGATATCACCTATGGCACCAATAACGAATTTGGCTTCGATTACCTACGCGACAATATGGTGACCTCTCTTGATCAAATGGTTCAGCGCGAACTTAACTTTGCTATTGTTGACGAAGTCGATAATATCCTGATAGACGAGGCTCGTACTCCTCTGATTATCTCTGGTCAGGGCGAAGAGTCAACTGATCATTATATAAAATTTGCTCACTGGGCCAAGCAACTCAAACAGGAAACCGATTATACCATTGATGAAAAGACGCGTGCTGTCATCTTGACTGAGCAGGGGATCGATCGGATTGAACGATTGGCTGGCATTCAGAATATCTATGATGAAGCCAATATGGATCTGACGCGCTATATGGAGAATGCTATAAAAGCTCAGGTAATTTTCAAGCGTGATAAAGATTATATTGTCAAGGATGGCGAAGTGATCATCGTTGACGAATTTACAGGGCGTCAGATGCCAGGACGTCGCTATAGTGAAGGATTGCATCAGGCGATCGAGGCCAAAGAAGGTGTCAAGGTCCAGCGTGAGAATCATACGCTTGCCACGGTCACTTTTCAGAACTACTTCCGCCTGTATACAAAGCTGGCAGGAATGACGGGTACTGCTCTCACTGAAGCTGAAGAGTTTCATAAAATCTATGAACTGGATGTAGTCGTCATCCCACCCAACAAGTCCAGGATTCGTCAGGACCTACCAGATCTGATTTATCGAAATCAAGAGGCGAAATTTAGGGCGGTTGTCCAGGAAATCAAAGAGCGCTATGAGAAGAGACAGCCTGTGCTTGTCGGTACTACCTCGGTTGAGATCTCAGAATATCTCTCGTCTATGCTTGAACAGATCGGTGTTCCTCACAATGTCCTCAATGCGAAATATCACGAACGTGAGGCTCAAATTGTAGCTCAAGCAGGGCGGAGTGGGGCCGTGACTATAGCTACTAATATGGCTGGTCGTGGAACTGATATCCTGCTAGGTGGCAATCCAGATGGGTTCAAAGAGAGCATCCTGCGTAAATATGCCGAGCATGTTGACTATATTCGAGATATGCCAGAGCAGACTGAGAATGAGCGAGCTGAAAAGGAAGAAGCCATTCAGGAATATATTGCTAATATGACGGATCAAGAGAAGGAAGATCTTTTCCTGGAAAAGATCCGTGAGTGCCAAGAGGATCATGATCGCGTGGTGGCTTTGGGGGGACTTCATATTATCGGCACTGAACGGCATGAATCTCGCCGTATTGATAATCAGTTGCGTGGTCGTGCTGGCCGCCAGGGAGATCCGGGATCGTCGCGCTTCTACCTAGCCCTTGATGATGAGTTGATGCGCCGTTTTGCTGCCGACCGGGTTGCGGGTCTTATGGAACGGGTTGGCATGGAAGAGGATATGCCTCTAGAGAGCAAGCTTGTTTCGCGCTTCATTGAAAATGCCCAAACCAGAGTTGAGGGCTACAACTTTGATATCCGTAAAAACGTCGTTGAGTATGACGATGTGATCGCCAAACAGCGTGAAGTGATTTTCGCTGACCGCCGGGCTGTTCTTGAACATGGTGACATGCACGAGCGCATCTTAGAGTTGATTCGCAACGAAGTTAGCAAGGTCGTCACTAGTTGTATTCCTGGTCCTATGGTTTCCGAAGAGGAAGAGTTAGAGAGCCTCTTCAAAATCCTGGAGACGTGGGTCCATATCCCAGAAGAGATGGTTCCTGAGAATATCCATACCATTACGCGTGAGCAGATCAGGCGTCAGATGGTTGATCTAGTCATCGAACACTATGAGAAACGTGGTGAGGAATTGAGGATGCAGGCTCGTGCACAGGGAGTTGAAGATTTGGATCTGCAGCGCGATTTCGAGCGTACGTACTTGCTTCAGACCCTCGATCGCCTCTGGATGGATCATATTGATGCCTTGGATGTAATGCGGGCCGGTATTGGCTTCCGCGCTGTTGGACAGCGTGATCCTTTGGTAGAGTTTAAAAATGAAGCTTTCTTCATGTTTGAACAATTGAAGGCTGCCATCCAGCACTATACCGTTGATGCCTTGCTCAAGTTGCTACGAGATGAAGTTACGCTAACTATCCAACGGCCTGAACCTCAGCATAAAACGCTGCAGAATCTTCATACTAATGTTGATGAGCTTGTACAAGCTAGTGGTCAGGCCAAGAGTGATGTCTCTAGTGAGCGAGCAAAAGCTGTTCAAGGAGGCAAAAGTGGCGCTGCTCATCACTCCCAGGCCAGTTCTGGCGCACATCATGCCACGGCTGCATCACATTCCAACGGAACGGCCAAAGTGGGGCGTAACACTCTCTGTCCATGCGGTAGTGGCAAAAAGTATAAAAAATGCCATGGTGCGTAAATGACGTACCTGGTGGGTTCTGTTGACTAATCTAGAGGCTGAGATCCTTTGTATTCGAGGATTGAAGCCTCTAGCACGTAGCTGAATTTTCAAATATTTCCCAAATCGGAAATATTAAACTTTTTGGGAGAATAAGGGTTTCTTCTTCATGAGTGTAATGAGGTGCCAGAGAATCTCATCGTAGCCGCTCAGCTCTTTAAGCCGTCCATCTAAGATACCTATGTGTATCACTCGTATCCGCATGGACTGACGCTTTGAGATGCGACGAGCCGACTGGGAGATTGTCCGTTTCCATTGTCCATGTTCAGTGTTCGTTCGCATTTTACATAGATTGATCTTGTTCCAACTCTTTTGCTTTTGCATATTTCATCCTAGTTTGACTATTTGTTTCTATTATAAAAGAGATCTTCTACTCACTGCATACATCGTGGATAATCAACCTGTGAACTAGGTAACAGTTTATCTCTCTTTATAAGAATAGCGAATTGAGGTTTTTTTTCCAGGGGAAAGAAGGGACAGTTTCCTATCTTTTGGTGTTGGACAATCTCTATTTTACAGAGTTGGGATGACCTGCTAGAATACGTCTGCTAATGGAATGTGGCAGTCAAGCCTTTACAGTGCTAGCGGATAGAAAGAGAAAGCATGAACGATTACGATCTCATCGCGCCTTTTTACGATATTGAACATGCTCACTTCAGAGAAGATCTGGATATGTATAGCAATTATGCTGAATTGTGCGGTGGCAAAATTCTAGAATTAGCTTGTGGCAGTGGACGTGCACTTTTGCCTCTGTGCCAAGCAGGATATGAACTGACAGGGGTCGATACTTCTGCGGCGATGTTAGCTATTGCGCGACAACGGTTGCAAGATGAAGGGCTCATGGCTTATTGTCGGCTCGTCCAGCAGGACATGTGTGCGCTATACCTGGAGCAAAAATTTCGTCTGGCCTTTATTGCCCTTGGCTCCTTTGCACATATTGCCGCGTGCAAGGATCAGCAGCGGGCTTTGGCGGCCATCCGTGCCCACTTGAGTCCTGGTGGCACCTTTATTCTCGATATTAGTAATACAGATGCTCGCTATATGGAAGAACTCAGCGGACAACTATTACATCTGGGGACATGGCAAGGTCAGGATGGATCTTATTACACCCATTTGGTCAGTCCGGCATCCTCAACGCGTGAACATTTGCTGGAACTGACGCATTTCTATGAGCGGCATACCCAGGGTGGTCCAGTTCAACGCACTGTCGTTAAAAACTCATTTTACCTCTATGAGCGTGTTGAAATCGAATTGTTGTTGCAACAGGCCGGGTTTGTCGTCAAAGATGTCTATGGAGATTACGATTTTGGACCTTATCGCTTGGAGAGTCCTCGTATGATCTGTATTGCTGAGGCTCACTAACGCAGAAGACTATCGGAAAGGAAATATGCAAGTACTTATGTCAGAGATAATACTGAAGCCATTGCATGAGTGGAACCTGCCAATACCGCAAGCCATTGAGTTGCAGCGTCAACTAGCCAAGCAGGTCATTTTGCAGGACCATGTTGGGGAAGTAAAATATGTGGCAGGTGTTGATATGGCAATCAATAAGGAGCATGAGATGGCACGTGCCGCTGTTGTGTTGCTCACTTATCCTGCATTAGAGATGGTCGAGAAGCATGTCTATGAAGAGCCTATCCGTATGCCCTATGTCCCAGGATTGCTCTCCTTCCGAGAAGCTCCCTCTGTTCTAGGTGCTCTCGGCAAGCTGCGTCAGCGGCCAGATCTGGTAATGGTAGATGGTCAGGGCATTGCTCATCCTCGGCGTATTGGCATCGCTTCACATCTCGGACTCTGGCTGCAATTGCCAACCATTGGCTGTGCCAAGTCTATCCTTACTGGCCGCTATGATCAGGCCGCATTAAAAGAAGAGGCGGGCTCATGGGTTCCGCTGGTCGACAAGCAAGAAACAATTGGAGCTGTCGTACGCACACGCACACATGTTAGCCCGATGTTTATCTCGGCTGGCCACCTGATTAGCCTAGAGACAAGTATTCGCTATGTCCTTGCTTGCAGTAAAGGCTACCGCTTGCCGGAGCCAACTCGGCAAGCCGACAAGCTTTCCAAGTTCAAGCTCGACTGAGTGTTTCAATCTCGACTGAGTAGGCTCCAGCCCAGCTTCATCAATTATCTATTGGCCATGATACAGCGGGATAGTGAAGAAAAATGTTGTTCCTTTATTGACTGTTGTTTCGAAATTGAGAACCCCACCATGTTGCTCGACGATGAGTTTGGCAATTGGCAATCCCAGACCGTATCCCCCCATTTTTGACTGCTGGCTATGGTTTGATTGGTAGAACCGTTCAAAAATATGTGGACGATCTTCAGGAGGAATGCCATAACCTGTATCGGCTACGAGGATCGTTGCAAATTCCTCATTGTATACATGCATTTTGACGGTGACCGTTCCTCCTGGCGCAGTAAACTTGATGGCATTAGTCACCAGATTACTCAATACTTGCTTGATACGTTGTGGATCTGCATAGAGCGGAGGGGCATGAGCAGAGATATCCAGAGAGAGCGCAACCTCCGCTTTGATGGCCTGATGTTTCAAACTGCGAAGAACTTGTCGCGCCAAACTCTGCAAATGTACTTCCTGTTGTTTGATTTGAAATTGTCCTAGGTCTGAGCGCGTCATGAACAAGATGTCTTCAACAATTGAGACCAGTTGCTGCACACCTTCTTGAGCATAACCCAGATAAGTATGTTGCTCTTCTGTCAACTCGCCCATATGCCCTTGCAGGAGAAGATCGATAAAGCCATGGACTGAATTGAGTGGTGTGCGCAGTTCATGTGAAACCATCGAGACAAAATTAGAGCGTACTTGATTTGCAACCTTTAATGCAGATACATCTCTAGCATGAAAAGTAATATAAGATTTATCATCGATTGTTATGGGAGTGATACTGGCGGAGACTTCACAAACATGCTCGGAGTCAGTGCCAATGAGCAACTCTTCATTTGGAAGTGGCTTTTTTTGTTGCTGTACACGCATGAAAGGACAGCTCGATGTTCCACAAAGCGCGATCCGGTTGAGGTTTTTACACCGTAGGATCTCCGAGCATTTGTGTCCGATGATTTCCTTGCGCTCTTTGCTTAGGACTGAAACCGCTGCTGGATTGAGATCGCATACACGAAAGTGCTGATCAAGTGTGATCATAGCATCTGGAGTACATGCAATTACTGCCTCCAAATATTGACTTTTATAGAAACTAGAAGTAGTTGCACCTGAAGTTGGATACATCTCCCCAACATCACTCCTATCTAACTCAGTATTTGTATCAATCTCAGGTGCAATAGATAATATCTCCTCTTGTTCTGTTGGTGATTTTTTTTGAAACCGCTTCCGCAACCTAACCCTCTACTTCCCAACAAACTTATAACCTACCCCACGTACAGAAATAATATACTCTGGCTTATTAGGATCTGCCTCTAATTTCGAACGCAGACGACGAATGTATACATCTACAATATTACTACTATTCTCTTCATCATTCCACACCTCCGTTAGCAACAGATCTCGATTGACCACTCGCCCTGAATTGTCCATTAATACACGCAAAACTTGCATTTCGGTTCGGGTCAGATTAATTGAAGTGTGGCCGTTAACCACCTTCAATTCTGCAGGAAAAAGCTCAAATTTTCCCTTGCGTATACTCTGATTCCCAATTCTATTATGCTTTTTTATGCGACGTAATACTGCTTGTACGCGAGCGACCAACTCTTGATGGTTGTAAGGTTTGCAAATATAATCGTCTGCACCAATATCGAAACCCTGTAACTTCGCCTCGATTGTGTCCTGGGCCGTCATAAATATCAATGGGATCTCATATCCCTCTTCACGCAGTTTTCTGGAAAAATCAAACCCGTTAAGGTACGGCATCGTCACATCAAGGATGAGTAGATCCGGCTCGCGCCTCTGAATCATTTGCATTGCCCAACGCGGGTTTTCCGTAGTTTCAACTTCATAGCCCTCCTTGGTCAGGACAAACTGTACCAGTGTGTTGGCAAAATGGTCATCATCAACAACGAGAATGTACACAGTTTTCCCCTTTTCTTGATACCTGCCTTTCGAAATGTGTTCAAGTAGGGTGATTACTGCATTCCGACAATGTGAGCGGGGCCCCTACCTGAACTTCAAAAATGTCGTCCTGCAGCACACCACACTCGGCATTGAGTAGGTGGCCCTCATGATATATCGGTGCCATCTCCTCGCGAGGAGGCTTCCCACCCTCACGAGTGGGTTTTCCTGCTTCACCGGGAGCCACCAAGCAAGCTTGCGCTCGTCTGGATCGCTTCCTCCACAGGCCTATTTTTCCCTGAGCTTCAGGGGAGTTTGTTTGGTGAATGGACACAAGTCGGGTCCGCTCACTAAACTAAAACTATTGATGAGTGATATGATCTGTATGTTACACGCTAGGTGCGCGAAGTGTCAAGATGAGGCCTTTATTGCTCGTTGCTTTTCCAGATAGATCATCAGAATGGCAATATCTGCCGGTGTTACTCCTTCTACTCGTGATGCTTGACCTACGGTACGCGGTTGGGTGCAACTCAGCTTTTGCCGGGCTTCTGTGCGCAAGTGTGGGATGGCTTGGTAGTTGGTGCTGTCTGGAATGCGCATTTCTTCAAGCCGTTGTGTGCGGTGTACTAGCTGTTCTTGTTTACGAATATAACTTTCATACTTCACTTGTAGTTCAACTTCTTGGGCTGTCTCTTCTGCCAAGGTTGGCAACAAGGGCGGTGGGTCATTCTCGGGAGTTTCTCGCTGGCGATCTTGCTCAATCCGTTGGGCTAGTTGTACGATCTGGTGATAGTGTACTTCTGGTCGACGTAACAATTCACGTGCTGTAAACATTTGTCCTAGTGGGTTGAGGCCAATCTCCTCGGCGCAAGCTTCGACTAAGCGTGAGGATGTAAAGATTACGCGGTCCAGTTGTGTAAGGGTCTTTTGAATAATCTCGCGTTTGTCTATGACTTGCTCATAGCGTGCATCGTCGATCAAGCCGAGTTTGTATGCATAGTCGCTCAGACGCAGGTCAGCGCTATCGGGACGCAGCAGCAGGCGATGTTCGGCTCGTGAGGTGTGTAGACGGTATGGTTCACTCATGGGATGGGTTACTAGATCGTCAATAAGTACACCAATGTATGCCTCATGGCGTCCCAATACAAAGCCCTCTTCCCCTCGTGCTGATAGGGCAGCATTGATGCCTGCCATTATTCCTTGTGCGGCTGCCTCCTCATAGCCAGATGTTCCATTAATCTGACCTGCAAGGAAAAGGCCAGCAACTGCTTTCGTCTGCAATGTTGGCAGGAGTTGCTCTGGGGGAACATAGTCATACTCAACGGCGTAGCCGACGCGCATCATCTCTACATGCTCCAGACCAGGAATGCTACGCAGCATTGCCAGTTGTACATCTTCCGGTAGGCTGGTGTTCATTCCCTGGACGTAGACCTCGCCAGTACGCCAGCCTTCAGGTTCCAGGAAGACTTGATGGGCTGTTTTGTGGGCGAAGCGTACAATTTTATCTTCAATTGAGGGGCAGTAGCGTGGGCCAATGCCTTCAATAATGCCAGTATAAAGTGGTGAGCGGTGCAGGTTATCGCGAATGATCTGGTGGGTACGTTCGCTCGTCCGCACCAGATAGCAGGGGAGTTGTGGACGCCAGCCAGAGAGGTCTTCGTCCGTTACAGGATAGATAGGATTTGGGTGGCCACCGGGGAGCTGGATATCTTTACGTGCGGAGACATCTCTGGAAAAATACAATGGGATGCGGCTGCCCGGTTGTGGCTCTGTCTTGCTAAAGTCGATGGTGCGAGCATCGATGCGAGGTGGTGTTCCAGTCTTAAAACGGCGTACTTCCAGTCCGAGATCCTGGAGTGAAGTGGAAATACCAAGTGCAGGTCCCTCACCTGCTCGTCCGCCAGGCTGGGTTTTCTCGCCTACTACAAGCCGTCCATTAATGAACGTGCCTGTCGTCATGACTACTGCTTTGGCCTCATAGCGCCACCCATTATTAGTGACTACTCCTGTAATCCTCGGGCGACCATCTGCTCCTGTCTCATGGAGTAGATGGGTGATTGTTGCCTGTTTCAACTCTAGATTTGGTTGGCTTTCCAAGACAAACTTCATTGCTAGACGATAGGCTTGCTTATCACATTGAGCACGCAAGGCCTGTACTGCTGGCCCCTTGCTCGTATTAAGCAGGCGAATCTGGATAAATGTGCGATCGGTATTGCGGCCAATTTCACCGCCTAGCGCATCAATCTCTTTAATCAAGTGGCCTTTGGCTGGCCCACCCATTGAAGGATTGCAAGGCATCAACGCTACACTATCGAGATTCATGGTCAACAGGAGGGTTTTGCGTCCCATACGTGCACAAGCTAGAGCTGCCTCGCAGCCAGCATGCCCAGCGCCAACCACAATAACCTCGTATGTTCCCCGTAGAAGCTGTTCGGGGAGAATATTCTTTTCAGGGCTGTTACTCATCAGATTTCTACCTGTCTGGTTGCTTATCTTCGTTCCTACTACTCATAGTATGCCCTAGATGCTCGTTTCCGTCAATATTTAGTTTTGTCTTGGAAGAACAAGTACTCAAACTAATCAGAGCAACTGTGAGCTGAAGGCGCTCGCTTTGCTCCCGAAATTGTCCCTCTTTCCTCCTAGAAGATCTCTCTTCCGTTGGGTATCCTTGTAAAGTGGAATAGAGAACTCTTGTCCCAGTTCTTTTTGAGAGTAAAGATTGTTTAACAAGGGATTGGGAAAGGGTCTCTCGTCTGTGGAACTTGATTGTTTGTTTCATTTGGTTTTGATTAGAATAGACCTTATTCCGATTTGAGACAAGCGAGCTTACAGAGGGAAGGTCTTCCTCTTGCGACAAAACTAACCGAAGTAGAGTCTAATATGCTAGATTTACTGAGAAAGAGAGAAATATGATGTATAAACCCGTTAGTCATGATATCCAGTCATCAGAACAATCATCTGACACGTTAAAAGCAGAAACATCGAGAAGTGATGAGAGACGTACACCCCACGTCACAGCGAGTGGCATGGTCTCAAGACCTAGTAGCATAGAGAGTCAGCATGCAGTCACTGATCAAGCTGGTACGTCAAATACAGTTGAATCCACACAAAAAGAGGGGGGATTCGGATTGGGTCCTGCGGCGAGAAGAAATCACCTCTGGCTCGAAGCTAGTTCTAGTAGCTCTAGTGGATTAGAAAGTAATGAAGCTAGCTCTAGTGGATCAGAAAGTCATGTGGAAGGGGAGAGAGGCCTAAATTCCCGACAAGATCGCATGAGAGTACTGTTTGAACATCCGGAAGTAGAGCAAGGAAGCACTGGTATTCGAGATACTCAGGCCCATTTAACTCGGTCTAAGACTGTTGGTGCTAGGATGGTGGAGCTTAACAAGCCAGGGAACCTCTTGCCAAGACCGGAAGCAATGAGCGATCTAGGAGGAGCTTCTGAAGCGGAAAGGAGTAGCGCGAGTGCGAAGCAACGGAAAAGCTACCAAAGACAGATATCTGCTCCTAAAGCGGGAAGTCGTGGCACTGAGGATAGGGGCTTTGGGCAAGAACGGGGAACACCCTTGCCAAGACCGATATCTCTGGCCGAGCTAGGGAAACTCTTGCGAAAACAGACATCGGCGACCGATCTAGTAGGAGCTTCTGAAGCGGAAAAGAGTAGCGCAGGTGCGAAGCAACAGAAAAGCTACCAAAGACAGATATCTGCTCCTGAAGCGGGAAGTCGTGGCACTGAGGATAGGGACTTTGGTCAAGAATGGGGGAAACCCTTGCCAAGACCGGAAGCCTGGCGAAAACAGACATCGGCGACCGATCTAGTAGGAGCTTCTGAACCGGGAAGGAGTGAAGCAAAAGATAAGGGATTATATGATCAAAATTTAAAAGTATTCATTGATTTTACAGTAAAGCAAGTAAGAAAGCAAGTGGAAGAAAATGAAGTTTTAAAATGGGAAAATAAAATTTTAGAAGATAGAATAATTAGTAAAGAACTAAATTACCTTAAAGTTGTAGAAAATTTAGAGTCTGAAAAAGAAAAAACAAAAGGAAAAGATAAAGAAATTAGAGAATTAAAGCAAGAAATGATCAATAAAGATGAAGAACTAAGAAAGGTGTATGAGAAAATCATAAACTTGCAGCAAGAAATGCAGAATAAAGTTGAAGAACTAATCAGTAAAGGTAGGGTAATTGGAAATTTAGAAAGAGAACTGCATAATAGAGGTACACAACTAATCGAGAAAAATGAGCGAATTAAGCAATTAATAAAAGAAATATCTAATAAAGACGGGGAAATTCGTGAAAAAGATGCAAATATTAGAGCGTTAGAAGATCAAATGAGTGATAAAGATGGAGAGCTAAACATGAAAGACGCGAATATTAAAGCGTTAGAAGATCAAATGAGTGATAAAGACAAGGAGATGAAAAGAAAAGATGCAAATATTAGAGCGTTAGAAGATCAAATGAGTGATAAAGACAAGGAGATGAAAAGAAAAGATAGGAAAATTGAAAGATTATATGATGAAAGCAAAACATTAATAGATAATAATAAAAAATTGATTGATAAAGGAGTAGAGACAGAAATTGAACTAGAAAAAAGAGGTGAATTAATCAAAATAATTAAAGATGAAATAAAAGATAAAAATAAAAAAATAAAAGATAAAGATGCAGAAATAACTAGTCTAAAAGAAGATAGAGATAGGCTAACACAAAAAGTTGAAGATAGAGATAGAGTCATTAAATTGTATAAGGAAGGGTATCGTACAAAAAACAGAAATAAATATTAAAGAGAGAAAAAAGGGATTTATATCTGATGATAACGGACGCTCTTGAGTTTGAGCACATTCCTATTGACAACCCTGCTATACTAGCACTAGACAATTGAAGGTGGGTCACAGAGCACGGCTTCTAGGAAAGAAAAGTCTTCGGGGACGTGAAGGAACTC
>CBJMBI010000073.1:0-11817 GCA_966427955.1 uncultured Ktedonobacterales bacterium | reverse complement strand
GCTTAAAATTGGCTTAAAATATGCTGATAAAATGCACCAAATTGTGTTAGACTATTAAGAGAGTCTTAGTGGACGATCCTTCAGTGGGAAATGTTCGGCTGAGGAATATTCGATGGAGAGTATTCTCAGAAATTTTTTTTATGTGACGGGTGTTTATCCTAGATGCCAAGTAGGTTTTGCTTGATCCGTGCACTCTTGCACAAGCACGGTTCTTGCCCAAAGGGAGCCGAATCATCCGGAACATGTATGTATGCTATTGTTCCATTATCCTATGCACTGATGGATATTAGTATGTGAAAGGAGCAGTGCACGATATATAATGAATGATATTCTAGGAAGATTTTATGGGCCTAATGCAGGTTATGTGCAAGATCTCTATGAGCGCTATAAGCAAGATCCCGCTATGGTCAGCCCTGATATACGTGCCTTCTTTGAGAAGTGGCCACTTGATGTTGATCTATTGGCACAATCGATAGAAGAAGAGACTGTTGCATTGCCTGATAGAAAAGGCATGAATGGCAAAATTGCGGTTGAGAAGGAACAGCAAGCAGGTGGATGGTCGTCTCAGGAACTAGTTTCGGATATTGTGGCGGTCTGTAGTCTTGCACATGCTATACGTGAGCGAGGGCACTTGGGGGCTCATCTTGATCCCTTAGGAAAAGAACCGTTGGGAGATCCGGCATTATTGCCTGAGACATATGGTATCACCAACGATCATCTTGCACTACTGCCACCTCATGTAGTTGGAGGACATGCCGCTGAGGGAGCTAAGAACGCGTTAGAGGCAATTAACGCGCTAAGAGCCATGTATTCTGGTACCATCAGCTATGAATTTGACCAAGTTAAGAGTGCAGACGAACGTGCATGGTTGCGCGATGCAGTAGGTTTGCATCAGTATCATCGTAATCCTACTCCAGCTGAGGCACGCAAGCTACTCAAGCGTCTTACCCAAGTGGAAGTCTTTGAACGCTATCTTCACCAGACATTTCCTGGTCAGAAACGCTTCTCAATTGAAGGAATTGATATGCTGGTGCCAATGCTAGATGAGATTATCTCGGGAGCTGTTGATTCCGAGACGAAGGAAGTCATGATCGGCATGGCGCACCGGGGACGTCTCAATGTGATGGCACATGTGCTTGGTAGGCCTTATGCCAATATTATGGCAAAATTTGCTCATGCCACTAAGCATGAAGATCGCGTTCCCCTTACTGATAGCCTCGGTTATGGATGGACTGGTGATGTCAAATATCATCTAGGGGCGGAGCATGTTTTGGGAGAAGGGGCAGCGGTAGATCTTAAGATTCTGCTCGCTCCCAATCCCAGCCATCTAGAATTCATCAATCCAGTTGTTGAAGGCATGGCACGTTCCTCACAGGAGATACGTTCTGTAGCAGGAGCACCGTTGCAAGATGTTGATAAAACGCTACCCATTCTTATTCATGGTGATGCTGCCTTCCCTGGAGAAGGTATTGTAGCTGAAACTCTCAATTTATGGCATCTTAATGCATACTGGGTTGGGGGCACCATTCATATCATTGCCAACAATCAGCTTGGCTTCACTACAGATCCAGAGGATAGCCGTTCAACACTGTTTGCAAGTGATCTGGCAAAGGGCTTTAGTATACCGATTATTCACGTCAATGCAGATGATCCGTATGCCTGTTTAACCGCGGTACGTCTGGCTCATGCCTATCGTGATCAGTTCCATAAAGATGTCTTGATCGACTTAGTAGGATATCGCCGCTGGGGTCATAATGAAGGGGATGAACCGACATTTACGCAGCCAAAAATGTATGAAATCATTCGTGCTCATCCCACTGTGCGTGAGTTGTATGCCCGGCGACTCGATCGCGAGGGAATTGTGCCATTGCGAGAGGCTGATGCAATGGTGAAAGAGGCCTTTGCCGTATTAGAACAAGCCAAACGAGATGCTGATAATGGGGTGGATACGAGCAAAGGAATCGTTGATGGGTATACTAATTGTGAAGTTAGTATAAAGAGGTCGCCACTTGTCACTGCAGAACAGCTCACTGCACTAAACAATGACTTGCTGACTTGGCCAAAACATTTTACACCCAATCCTAAGCTAGCGCGTATCCTCCAACGCCGGGCGACAACGCTTGGTAAGGACGGTGGCATTGATTGGGGGCAGGCGGAAGCACTCGCATTTGCCTCGCTACTAATGGAAGGGATCTCTATTCGCTTAACGGGTCAAGATGCGGGACGAGGCACGTTCGGCCATCGTAATGCTGTGCTCCATAGCATTGAAGACAACCAGACTTATATTCCATTGCAGCATCTTTCTCAGGCGCAGGCGTCTTTCTCCATTTACAACAGTGCACTCAGTGAAACAGCAGCACTCGGTTTTGAATATGGGTACAGCGTTCAATCTACAGATTCGCTAGTGCTATGGGAAGCGCAGTTTGGGGATTTTGCCAATGTTGCCCAGGTCATTATTGACCAATTTATTGCCTCTGGCCGTGCAAAATGGATGCAAGATTCTTCGCTGGTCCTGCTGTTACCTCATGGTTATGAAGGGCAGGGGCCTGAGCATTCAAGTGCTCGCTTAGAACGTTTCCTGCAACTTGCAGCCCAAGATAACTGGCGTGTGGCAAACTGTTCGACAGCAGCTCAGTATTATCATTTGTTGCGCCTACAAGCCCATCTTGGAAATATCAAATCCGCAAATCGCTACCCACGTCCATTGGTACTCATGATGCCTAAGGCTCTATTACGTCATTCTCTGTCCGCAGCAAACTTGGATGATCTGGTCAATGGTTCCTTCCAGCCAGTCATTGATGATGCCAGGGCGCTTGAACGTGCGGATCAGATTCGACGTATTGTACTTTGTAGTGGGAAAATTGCTATAGACTTGCTAGCACACGAAAGCCGTGCCCATAATGAAGACATCGCTATTATACGGGTAGAGATGCTTTATCCTTTCCCTGGCGAAGAATTGAAAAAAGTCCTTGCCAACTATCCGCGTGCCCGTGAGGTAATCTGGGTGCAGGAAGAACCGCGCAACATGGGGGCTTGGAGTTATATGTTCCCGCATTTAACTGAAATACTTAATCCCGCTATGAGCATAGATGTTATCGCTCGCCCTGATCGCTCAACTCCTGATGTGGGCTTCTGGGATTTGTATGTCGTAGAGCAGGAACGAATTATCACGGAAGCCTCCAGTTTGCCAAACAAACAACCGGGAGGAAAAAATGTCCGTTGAAATTCGTGTGCCAATCCTTGGTGAGTCAATTGTTGATGCAACTATTGCATCATGGAATAAAAAAGAGGGAGATCTTGTCCAGCGTGGAGAAGTTCTCCTGGAACTAGAAACCGATAAAATAAATGTTGACGTGACGGCTGAGCAAGATGGAGTGCTCAGAAAGGTTACCAAACAGGTAGGGGATACTGTTGCTGTTGGAGAAGTTATTGCAGTAATTGAAGATAGTGCTAATGTCACAGAAAACGTTGCAAAGTCTAATGGCACGTCTTCGGTGGAAGTGGCATCACAGCAACCTGCAGTGTCATCTGCACAGCCTGCATTGCGTGCTGCTGATTCTCAGCGGCCACCATCTCCGCTTGCCCGTCGGATTGCTGCGGAGCATCAAGTGGACCTTGCGCAGATCAAAGGCAGTAGTCCCCATGGTCGCGTCACCAAAGAAGATGTAATACAATATTTGGAGCAGAATGTGCAAAAGGCAAATACGCCAGCAAAACCATCATCTACACCAGTGACTTCTGTTCAATCGGTACAACTGCCGCCATCCTTCTCATTGCCATCTTCATCTGTAGGTGTGGGTCGTGAGGAGCGGATACGGATGACTCGTCGAAGACAAACTATCGCGCAGCGTCTCGTCGAGGCTCAGCACACGGCAGCGATTCTGACCACCTTCAACGAAGTTGATATGTCTGCCATTATAGACATCCGTACTCGGCGCAAAGAAACCTTCAAAGAGAAGCATAATGTCTCACTGGGCTTTATGTCATTCTTCACAAAGGCAACGATTGCTGCACTCAAAGCGTTCCCTTTCCTCAACGCTGAAATCCAGGGTACCGAAATTATCCTGAAGCACTATTATGATATCGGTATCGCTGTTTCAACAAACGAAGGGCTTGTTGTCCCGGTTCTGCGTGATGCTGATCGTAAGAGTTTTGCAGAAATTGAGCGCGAGATTGCCGATATGGCCAAACGTGCTAGGGCAAATACTCTTGACCTAGCGGATCTGCAAGGTGGCACGTTCACCATTACCAATGGTGGTATCTTTGGTTCATTGCTTTCAACCCCCATTTTAAATAATCCACAAGTTGGTATTTTGGGGATGCATAAAATTGAGCAGCGTCCAATAGCACTCAACGGGCAAGTTGTGATTCGTCCAATGATGTATCTGGCCATGTCCTATGATCATCGTATCGTTGATGGAAGTGAGGCCGTGCGTTTCTTGGTCAAGATCAAAGAGTTGCTAGAAGATCCAGAAACGTTGCTTCTTGAAGGATAAATCCAGTTTCCAATTCTATGGGACAACCGTCGTTAATCGGCAGTGGTCATGTTCCCTGGGTGAGCAAAAAAGATCACATCGTCAAGATGACGATGTGATCTTTTTTGTTGTAGAACATCTAATGTTCGATCTGTTCATTTTGACAGGAATGTGACATCTCCCCATGCCTCTCATGGCAGGGGCTTCTCGCACTCACGAGCGAGCTTTCCTGTTTCTCAGGATGCTGCCAGTTCAAGCTTTCGCCCAAACGGGTCTGACACATCCTCCGCAGGCCTCAGTTTCCCCGAGCCCCGGGGTACGAGATGCAGCCACTTTGGAAGCCTTCCAAAGATATTCTAGTAGATATGGCAGAAATGGGCAAGAGCATAGGACAAAGGTATCCCTATGCCCAAGCCCCAGAAAAGGACTCACCATTCATCTCCAAGGCTCTCGGGCAGGGGTCTTCTGGCTCGGGGCGTGATAAAGTTGTAGATTTGTATCGACACTATTCTGATAATCCTGAAATGCAAGCGCAGCTTTGTGAAGCGAGTACTTGGGAAGATATAGAGAATTTTACTAAAAAGCTTACTCCTGGAGAGAGTGGAGTAGCTCTGTCTTACCTTGAGAGATGGCGAGGAAAATCAAACTAAGAAGATACAGAGAGGGTTACCCTTGAGCATATTTCCCATCTAGTGGATAAACGGGTGGAGGAACGATTGAAAGAACTGGGGCACTAACTGAAGAGGGTCGACCTGAGTATGAGGCTCGTATTCTGGTCGATACCTTCGAAACAATCGTCTTTGAAGACCTCACAATGCATCCCATGGTCATACGGCCAAAGGCCAAGCAAGACGAGAATGGAAAACTATTTGCACAATGGTGCATCCTATCATAGATTGTGTTATACTGGTGCCTGGAGAAAGATACAGGAGAGACCTGTTTATTTTTGCAATCTATCACGAGACTGTCTTGCCGCTTTTTTGTGACCTGCTCTATACATTCCAGCAGCACAGTCAGGAGCGAGGTCACAAGTTTGCGACTAGATGATGCGGCAGGAGCAGAGGGAGCCAACGGGTTATGCAGTCAGAAAATATTTATCCTAGCCAAGCAGAGAGCGGTAGCGACTTAAGTATGCTCGTTGGGAAATCGCTGGGCCAATTTCGCCTTGTTGAGCAAATTGGTGCTGGTGGCATGGCTACGGTCTTTAAAGCATATCAACCCACACTTGATCGTTATGTTGCCATCAAGGTCTTGCCTGCCCATTATGCTCGTGATCCTATATTTGTCAAACGCTTTGAACGAGAAGCTAGAGCAGTAGCAAAGTTAGCACATCCCAATATTGTGCAGATCCATGATTTTGGTGAGCAGGATAATATTACCTATATTGTGATGGAATACGTCGATGGTGGCACGCTAAAAGACCGCTTAAAGCGTCCATTGCCAGTGGCTGATGCAGTTGATTTTATCATCCAAGCTGCCGAAGGACTGGAATGTGCACATCGCAATGGAATTATCCATAGGGATGTCAAGCCTGCAAATATACTCCTGCGCAAAGATGGACACCTCTTACTCTCGGATTTTGGGATCGCTAAAATCCTGGAGGGGACTACCAATCTCACGCGGGTTGGCACAGGAATTGGGACGCCACAGTATATGTCTCCTGAACAGGGAACTGGGCAGATGGTAGATCGCCGCAGTGATCTCTATTCTCTGGGTGTTGTGCTATTCCATTGTTTGACAGGGCGTGTTCCTTTTACTGCTGAGAACCCACTTTCGATTACTCTCAAGCATATAAATGACCCTTTCCCAGTCGACAAATTGAAGGCAGAAGGTATTCCTGTGCCAATAATTCAGGTAGTGGAAAAGATGATGGCTAAACAGCCACAAGATCGCTATCAGACGGCAGAGGAAGTCATAGGTGTGCTCACACGAGCACTGGCTGCTTTAAATCTGTCTTTACCGCGTGGATATCGTGGTGGACTTGCTTCTTTTCCACCGGTTAGTCCAGTCTTGGGAAGAGGGTCGGGGCCACTCCCAAGTAGTGAAAACCCCATCAACCAGCCATGGTCTATGAATGGGCAATCTGGCATCTCACTCACATGTTTTCGCTGCGGTGCTGTCAATCCAAGTTCACGCCTCTTCTGCACTGCCTGTGGTGATGACCTATCGAACCGGCGAGCTGGTTCGGATACCTATTTGGTAAATGGTCGTCCGGTCCTAGCACGTCTCACAATACAGAGTGGGCCAATGAAAGGGCGCTCCTATCGTTTTCATCAGGACGTGACGACGATTGGTCGTACCAATGGAAATGATCTGGTTATCTCTGGGCTAACCGTTTCTCGCCGCCATGCGCGTCTCTGGTTCTCAGAGGGGAATTGGTATCTGGAAGATGTGGGTAGCGCAAATGGAACACTAGTCAATAACGTGCGAATTTATCAGCCAGTGCTCTTGCATGATAATGATGTGGTCAACTTTGGAGACGAAATTGTTGTCTTCAACGTGACCTATGGACCGTAATCATAGTTAAGAGCACGGCCAATTCTATGGGAGATGACACCAAATTTGCATTGAAAGGATAATACCATGGGTTCCATAAATCCTATCGTACAGGTTGCACAACAAATGCTGTTGGGTGGAGCAGTCAAGCAAAATCATGCGCTTGAGCATGCAACGATTGTCTTATTATCGAGAAAGTTTCCAGAAGTACGTTTCTCAGGTATCTCTTTTGCTGCTGGTTTCTTTGTGTTTGGTGATATACCGACTGAAGCTATTCTGCCAGCTGCTGAGGAAGCACTCAATCTGTTGCGTACGACCCAACCCGAACTGGCGGTACATGAGCGCTGTGGGACCAACTTGGCGGTTTCCGGGTTGTTAGCTGGCCTCTCGGCAATGCTAGTAGCGAAGATGCGGCGTCCTTATAATACCTTTAATAACGTTGTTCTGGCATCAACAGCAGCTCTGGTGCTGGCGCGCCCACTGGGTCTGCAAATTCAGCGCCATGTTACTACACAGACGCCGAATGCTTCGATGCGCATTCTTGGTGTCAAGGCGATGAATGTACTAGGTAGCCCGGCACACTTTGTAAGCACTGATAACCCGGAGGCTGCTAGTTTATTCTCTTAGAAAGGTTGCAGAGTTGTATGGAACAAGAGCGGAGCCAATTTCTGGTTGAAACTTCTTGGTTAGCAGAGCATCTTAGTGATCCGCAGGTACGTATTGTGGATATGCGTGGCTATGTACGGACAGTTCCTCGTGAGGGGGTACAGGGGCTACAGGATGCCACATATATAGGGGCTCGGGACGAGTATGAGAGTGGCCATGTTCCCGGTGCTGTTTATATCGACTGGACTGAGGATATTGTCGATCATGGGGATGATGTTGAAGCGCAGATTGCTCCTCCTGAGCAATTTGCTGAAGTCATGGAGCGCTTAGGAATTGGAGATCAACATCTCGTTGTGGCCTATGATGCGCATCCTGCTTCACAATTTGCAACACGTCTCTGGTGGGCACTCACCTATTATGGTCATAGACAGGTTGTCGTGCTCAATGGTGGTCTGCCGAAGTGGCAGCGTGAGCAACGTCCATTAGAGAGTACCATTCCCACGTATCCTCCAGCGAAATTTACTGCTGTAGTACAGCCAGAATTACGTGCGACGGCAGAGGATGTTCTAGGATTGTTAGGACACAGCGGTGTGAAAATAATAGATGCGCGTGATACTGGACAGTACACAGGGAAAATTGCTCGTGGTGAAGGTCGGCGTGGTCATATTCCCGGAGCGCTTAATCTCCCGCGTGAAGAGTTGATTGATCCAGAGACAGGAACATTTCGTAGTAATGAAGCGTTGAAGAAGTCATTTGATGCAATAGGTGTCATACCAGACCAGCATATCATTGCCTACTGCAATGGTGGAGTGGCAGCCACGACGGTTCTCTTTAGTCTGGCTATGCTGGGATATCCTCAACTGACCAATTACGATGGTTCTTGGAATGAATGGGGTCAGCGTCATGATCTACCTGTTGAGCTTTAAGGTAGAGAATACTGCAAATGCGGGTTACTCATTTCTGGAGAGAAACCCGCAAAACAGCAGTTGGATGATGGGTGTGTTGAGTTAATGGTGAAGAAGCAACAGCAGAATGATAGCAACCAGTGCGATAACAAGAGCTATCAGAAAAAGAACGCCTCCGGGGCCAATTTTAAAGCCAGAAGATGAGGAGTTTGGTGACCCTTGGATGGGGAATGGGGGCTGGTTATTGTAGAGCGGGGGTGGCATCATCGGGGGTGCTGGTACCTGAGGTAGAGCAGGGGCTGGCGTTATACCTCTGGCTGAAGGTGGTATTCCTCGATTTTGCTGAACTGATGAAGAAAGGGAGGGGTTGGCCATCTGTGATTTGGCCTGATGAGTTGCAAGTGCTTGCTTGAGTTGCGATGGGCTAACAAGTAGTGTTTGTTCTGCGGATATGTCTCTAACATTGAGATTTCCCATCAGCGTGTTGACTGGACCACTCAAGATAGTACCACAGTTTTGACAGAGTTCTGTATTGGCAAGCAGAGGCTTGCCACAACGTGGGCAGATAACACTGGTATTCTGGTTCTGGGCCGAAGGCGGTGTGTTTGCCTCGGCCCTTTTCTGTTTTTGGCTTGCTTGCTCCTTGGTTACCTGTACTTTGAGTGCATCGTAGACTTCCTGTAAGTCTGGTTGTGTTGAGTTAGGATCGAACGGGCGTGAAGGTGTGGGTGAAGATGGTGGTGGGGGAGATGCTGTTGGCAGAGCCTTTACAACGCGCTGTAGATCCCTAGCAAAGTCTGCAACAGAGCGATAACGATCTTTTGGTGAGAGTTGCATAGCTTTCTGAATGATAGCATTTAACTGCTTGAGCAGTTGTGGTGGTAAGGAACCAAGCTGTGCGAGATGGCGTGAATGGCGTGGTACTGGCCTGCTAGGCTTTGTGACTCCCAACTTGAATGGGGAGGCAGCATTACCTTCGGGTGGGTTATTAGCCAGATTTTCTTGCAGTGAAGGCAACGAGGGACGGTTTTGTTGCAAAGCTTGGTTGCGGGCTGAAACACTAGGCGGTTCATGAGCAGTGAGTGCAAAATAGAGAGTTCCCCCTAGTGCATAAATATCAGAACGAATGTCGGTCCCACTACCGCCGGGATATTGCTCTGGTGGAGCATAGCCTGGCGTACCCTGGTGGCGAATGAAGAAGAGCGTGCGTACACCATCAGCAGCAGCTTTTGCATTTCCCATATCGACCAGGATAGCAGTACCTGAGGGTGTAATACGGATGTTGTCAGGTTTGATATCACGGTGGATCACAACTGGTTGCTGTTTATGCAAAAACATGACCGCATCACAAACAGCCAATAGCCAGCCCAGAATCTTATCAATCGGGACTGCTTCATTACGTTGGTGGGCCATGCGGATAAGATCTGTTAAATCATTCCCCTCAATATAACTGAGGACAATATAATAGCGTCCAGATTCGGTAAAAGCATCTTGAAATGCTGGAAGATTAGGATGATTTAGATGGCTGAGAACAGACGCCTCATGTTGCAACTGCTCTTGCCCGGTAGTACCAGTAACTAAATATTCCTTGACTGCATATTGTTGGTTATTGACCAGATCTATAGCCAGATAGACATGTCCAAACCCTCCACTGCCCAGTACGCGCTCGATACGATAGCGTCTATGTAATACTGTGCCTGATGGGACTGTCTCTATCATCAGTTATTCCTGGCGCAAAGACCAAATCCGTCAACGGGATTGGCAGGAGCGCCATGCCTCCTCTGTTTCCTGCTCTTGAATTCCAGTATGCTTCCCTGAGATCTCCCCGCAGCTTTTGCCAAGGGGGGTCCGGTTCAGCTTCCCCGCAATTGCTTTCATCTTCGGGATCATCGCTTGCCAGATCAGGTGGTCCCAGGCCACCTTCCACAGGTCGAGCACTCGGGCTCCTGTGGCACCCTACTTATGACCAGTAGGGCCAGTCTGCAGGACTGAAACCTTTCGTTTGAACGGAGACATGTGTCTCCCACGAATTTTGCGTCTCGTGTTGCAGTCGATCTGCTCTGGGATTATTCTAACAAAAGTTCAAAAAACCAAAACAGAGATAGGCCAAAGGTACCCTTGTGCCCAATCCCCTCCATTAAAAGGTAGGCCAGGTTCTCCCCGCCGATCAATCACAGGCTCTTTTCTGGCCAATTGATAAATACGTGTATGCGAAGGACATGTACTCGACGATATTATACACCAGTTCGGAGGGTGTGTACATGGCTTTGGAACCCATGAACCAATTTTAAGGGTTTTTTTATGGCTCATGCAAGATCTTTTGTAATCAATTTGTACTTAACGCTGACCTGAGCTCAAAAAACGTTCCTGAGGATAGCCGCGTAGATCGCCGATATGGTCAACTGTAATATCTGGGATGAAATGCTCTGGTAGATTTCGAGCTGCATATTTGCCTTGTTTGACGAATACAGTAGTGACTTTAGATCCAAGGACTTTTTTCGTATCAGCCAGAATATTGGGTTTATCGTCAAGGATCACATAGTGGTCAGCCGGGTAGTGCTTCATGATTTCGTCCAGGTGCTCTTGTTTATGGGTGTAGAGTAAAACCCTTCCTTCCACTGCATTAGCCAATGAGCTATTGAAGATCTTCTCAGCCTGAAAATATAAGTCGCCATCGGAGACAATCACAACTAGTCCTAGGGTCTTTAAATATGCTATGGTTGCCAATGCATCTGGATAGAGAGCTTTATCGAAAGGATAGTGCTCAAACATCGAGTGGATATGCTGATAGGTATATTCATCCATTTCTATAGTTGGAGTCTGTTCACGGAATAGAGTGAGTGCTGCTGGAATATCAACAAAGCCCTTTTCTTGGCGTACCTGCTCATAGATATCCCAGAAGCGTTTAGCTAAATGCGATCCCACGACTACCCGGAGGTGATCATCCAAGTTTGCCTTGACACAATCATTATCTAAGAGTGTATTATCGACATCAACTAAGAAAACAATGCTTGGCATAGAGCATCTCTCCGTGTAATATAGTTTGAGACAAATAGGGTGCAGGTGTTCCATTGTAAGAGCAGTAGCTATTGGTGTCTCTTATTAGAGATATGGGAACCATCTATGGATACGTTACTACAGTGGTCAGAGTTTCTAGGTTGTCCCTGAGATGGTCAAATTTCACACAGTGTGTTTTGGAGAAAGATAATGAAAGTGCTCTTTCGCAGTAGAGATTTTGCAAGCGTTGATGGATCAGGGTTTGGCTTCAACAATAGGCGTCCGATGGCAGAGCCTTGGCACTATCAGGGCCGTGTCCAACATCGTCAATGGCAGGG
>CBJMBI010000072.1:0-11880 GCA_966427955.1 uncultured Ktedonobacterales bacterium | reverse complement strand
CTGATCGCCCAGAATATCACCCAATAGATGATTATTGCGATCAACGTTGACCACTCAAATACGGATGTTGTCTTTACGATATTATAGAATGGAAAGAGAAGAATATCAGTCAAACCATAGGTAATGCCTGCAAACAGATTGCTTGGATCTGCTGCTATCAACCTCAAAAAGAAGCGAATAACTAAAGTAATCTCAAGGACGACTACAAACCACTGTAGGAAATCGTTGAGTTTCCCGATTGCATAACGGATCGTCCGAGCTTCTTCCTGTCGTGCCTCTGCACTGTCAAGATTGAGATCTGTATCTGTTGCTGGTGATGTTGATCCTTGTGGTGGTACTGGCTTGAGCGGTAAATCTTCCATAGGTTCCCTCTTCATGAGCAATTCTGTAGGCTGGATATGGGTTGGTTTATAGGATAAAGGTTGGTATGCATCCAGCTTTTCTTCGTTTCCTAGGCTAGGTCAAGTATGTTTGAATATGGTAAGATCCGCAATACCTGCCTTGACAGGATTATAACATTATTTGGCCTGCCTCTGCTATGGGCTATTTCTTCCTAAGAGAATTACTCCTTCGGCCTGAGCCAGGACGCGAAATTGATGTGATCGTTCTATCCAGTTGAGGACATTCAAAAAGATGGTAGATCTTGATTTGTCCTCCGGTGAGACGTCATTGAGATCGACAATCACATATTGTACGGGGATTGACTTTCCTACGGTCATGGTAGCGATAGTGAGTTCTGGGAAGACAGTGATGTACTGGCGTTCTGTAAGATGAGGATTGATGTTGCCTCCCGCAGATACAGGAGCATCTGGAGGAATCATTGCTAGGAGTTGCGCAATATGTTGTTCATGGGTACCGGGTTGATGGTTGGCCCAAAAAGTGTTGAGCTTTGGAAACATGATAAAGTAATTGAGCGCAATCATCCCAATAATCCAGACCAGACAATACCATTGTAAGAGGGAAACAGGTAGCAAGTGTGCAAGGTCAGAGCCACGTGCCTGAAAGCTGTCTAAAGACTTTATCAAGTGAGAACGCAGCGAGGCAAATGTCCGTTGTACAACCGACGCGATAAAGCGGGTCCCTACCACCTTATACAGCCCGCTGAAGCGGGCACAGGATGCTCTCGCTGTCCTGCTTGTGAGGCCCCCCTGCAGGGCTTTAGCCCAAGCCAGCGTAGGGACCCGCTTTAGCGCGTCCGCTTTAGCCAAAATATTGGTCTCTCGTAGATATTCCAGTTGCTTTCTCTCTCCACGCCAGCTATACCAGAGCATAATGAAGCGCCGAGTACCATTGATCGCAGCCATCATCATAAAAGGGATGATGGCTGCATTGTAGTGGTAGACACCGCTGTACTGGGCGTGGTTCATACTCAATAGGTTAATGGCAAAACTGAACAGTGTTGGTAACAACCACTCTGGCGCTAGTAGAGCAAGAAATCCTGTGCTACGCAGTAAATTAATGACGTAATAAATCCGGTCCAATGTGAAGAACGTCGTGAAGAGGAGCCATGGATGAAACAAAACATTTACTATTGCCGCTTTGGGCGAATCACCCAGAGTTGCATAGCGGTACCAGAAGTTATTGCTATGGGCCCCGATATTAAAATGGGGCTCAACGACCAGGAAGGCGAATAGAGACCACGTTATTCCTGCAATCAGCAATACAATACCAAGACGAGGTAATTTGTACTTCCAAATGACCAGCAGACTCATTAGCGATACGACCAGCGGTATCTCTTCTTTACAGGCAGCAGCAAGAAGACAACAGAGGATAAACCACATATAACGCCTGTATGTTAGTGTAAGTACTGCATATAGTAATAATGGCGTTGCCAATGTGACTGGATGGAAATCGAATAAATTTTCACCAATTAATGCTGGTGAGAATAAATAGGCGGCTACCATAATAGGAGCAAATAATGGCCAGATTGGCACGAATTTTCGTGTGAGGAGGAAAACAGGGAGGGCACCAGAGGTTAGAGCCAGAGTCTGAAAGATGAGAAGAATATGTACGTCAGCATGGAACAGATAAAGCAGGGAGAGGAGAAAGATGATTGGCTCAACATGTTGTGCTAAGCGAATCGGATAGCCATACCAGTCTGAACCATGGTTAGTGAATTGAAATGGACGGCCATGAAGTGTATTCCAGATGGCCTGATCCATATTCCCTAAGTCGAAGGCCGTAGCTGTAAACGTATCGTAGCGTAAGAGAGCCTGATTACCTATCCATACTGTATAGACCAGCATGAGTAAGCCTAGTAGCACCCACAAGAGCAAGATAGAAGTTCGCTGTGGAAAACATTTCATCGATTAAACCACAAGGATAGATTGCCAAATACCAATACCTACAAGAATCATAAATGACCACACAATGATGGGTTCTGGCCATGATCCTGTATGAAAGCGCCAGCGTGGATTAGGAGGGAAACCAAAACGCTTACGATTAGGCCAGAGCAGTGGAACGCCGCCAGTTGTCAATGCATCAGCCCCAATATGCATCACGCATCCAAAAAGCACGCCGAAAAAGACGATATGCCATCCCTTAACAAAAGACGCAGGAGTAGCAAGCCCATGTGAACTTAACAGAGCAGCTACAACTTGTTCCAGACCGAGAGCGAGTAATGAGCCAAGGGCAAGACCAAGCAAACTATGAAATAGGGTACGATGCCCAGCAATGTGCTGAATCCCTTTACTAATTGGACCCAGGCGCCTTCCTAGAGTGCTACGAGCATTATCAATATCGGGAAGGAGGGCTCCAAAGCCAACCGAGAAATAATACACAGCCTTTCTGGCAATCAGTGTCAGAGGAACGGTTTTTGCCATCGTGAGAGGGTCACCTGATAGATGTACAAAACTATCCAGTACTATCCCGGCTGTCAGGCCAATGAGTAGATGCGATTTACCTTCCATTAATGGAACCTTTCAATGAGTGAGAAACTCTCTTCACTTGCTCAATTGTAGGGGCTGACAGTCGAAACGTCAATGATAACTACACAAGGAGAGTTGTCCCTCTTTTCCACTAGAGGAAAGTCTTGCTCACTAGGTACTATTTTTGTATGATTCCTAAAACTATACAGGGATGTCAGAAGGGGAGCATACAATTGATGATGACTCAGCAAGAAAATTTTTTACCTAAGACTGTCGTACAACCTGTATACTCTATTGTTGCACCAGTATTCAACGAGGAAGAAACCTTACCCCATTTTTATAGACGTATAGTAGCGGTCATGGATGCACTAAATGAGCCATTTGAGTTATTGCTTGTCAACGATGGGAGCCGTGATAATTCTTTCCAGATTATGAAGAATTTGCACGAACAAGACCCTCGTGTACATGTCATTGATTTCTCGCGTAACTTTGGCCATCAGATAGCTATTTCAGCTGGGCTCGATTATGCGCAGGGTCAGGCTGTCATTATCATTGACTCTGATTTGCAAGACCCGCCGGAAGTGATCCCCCGCCTGATTGAGCGCTGGAAGAATGGAGCCGAGGTAGTCTATGCTCAACGTGCCAAACGTATAGGTGAGACAAAGTTTAAGCTAGTCACAGCCTCATTATTCTATCGGTTAATTAGCAGTATTACGTCAGTTGATATTCCGCGCAATGTAGGCGATTTTCGCTTGATGGATCGCCGAGTAGTGGACGCGCTTGTCTCGATGCGTGAGCACCATCGTTTCATGCGTGGCCTCTCCGCGTGGGTCGGTTTTCGTCAAGAAGCTGTTCTTTATGATCGACAAGAACGGTTTGCGGGTAAAACAAAATATCCGTTGATGAAGATGATTCGTTTCTCACTCGATGCGATTACCAGTTTCAGCCATCTGCCGCTCCAATTAGCAACAACATTTGGCTTTATCTTAGCTAGTATTAGCCTGATTGGGATTATCATTGCTGTTTTCTTACGTCTCTTTGTAGGTGCCATTGTAGGACAGGCCTCTACTTTAATCTTGGTGCTGTTCTTAGGAGGGGTACAGTTGATTTTCTTAGGTATTATCGGTGAATACCTCGGTCGTATCTATGATGAGGTGCGGGCACGTCCACTCTATATTGTTCATCATGTTCTTGGTGCTGAAAAAAATGATCGCTCCTCTCAAAGAACACTCTAGCTGATAGCCTTGTAAAGAAGAGTAAAATGGTGTTCAGTTAGCAAATGATCAGCTTTCTGCTTGATCATTGCGGCACTCAGAACAGCGACCAAATAGAGCAAGGGAGTGACCTTCGATAGAGAAATTTGTCTGATCCTTGACAGCAGTAAGCAGCTCAGTTGGTACGCAGATCTCTATTTCCACTACACGACGGCACTGGACGCAGGTTAGGTGATGATGATGGCCGTCATCGCAGACGCGATAATGGTGGGTACCGTCTGCAAACTCAACTCGATTGAGCAGACCAAGATTGACCAATGTTTCGACTGCACGATAAACCGTTGCACGGCCTAAGCGTGGCTCTATCTCGCGTATGCTTTGCCAGAGATCATCAATTGTGAAATCAGCACCACTATTGGCTAGTTCGATGATACGTTCTTCGATAATGCGCCGCGGGCGCGTATGGCGCTGGCTCATAGCATTAAACGCTGCATGAATTTTTTCAGTGGTTGTATTTTCTTCTGTCAAGTTTCCCCTCATCTTGTCACTCAGGTGGTAGGCTAACATAGATCCCGTCTTCCTCGATTTTGACCGGATAGGTGGCGAGGTCCTGACGTGCGGGACCACAGAGGACCTTGCCTGTGCGTACATCAAATTCAGCACCGTGCCAGGGGCAGGTAATTGTGCAACCCTTCAGTTCACCTTCGTTGAGGGGGGCGCTAATATGAGTACAATTATCCGTAAAGGCATAGATAATGCCGTCAATCTTTGTAAGGCAGATAAGTTCTCCGTCCGCTTCTACTCGAAAGAGTGAGTTTTCTTGTACTTCACTTAAATCTGCAACTTTGATGAAATCATTCATGAAATTCATGTCTCGTGAGAACCTATTCTTCGTCATCTTCTGTAGGCTTCTCAAGACCAGCAAGAGCGAGCCCACGGTGAAGTACGCGTAGAGAGAGAAACGCGCATTTTGTACGAGCTGGGCTAATGGGAATACCCAGTGCCTCCAGGACATCCTCTTTTCCCAGCGCAATTACCTCTTGCACAGTCTTGCCATCGATCATTTCAGTGAGCATCGAAGCGGCTGCTTGGCTAATTGCACAACCTCGCCCTCGGAAGCGTACGGCGGTAACCCGATCATTCTCAACTTGCAGGTCCATAGCAAGTTGATCGCCACAGAGTGGATTGAAGTCCTCGCAATGCACATCAGGATGCTCTAGTTCTCCATAGTTACGCGGGTCACGATAATGATCCAATATGTATTCTCGGTAGTCCATTGCCATAAAAAGATAACCTCGCTGATTGAATATGAGCGCTAGAAATGAAAGATCTCCTGTGCTTTGCGGAGTCCCTGTACTAGTATATCAATTTCTTCTGGTAGTGTATAGATATAGAAACTAGCACGAGCTGTTGCGGCTAGTCCAAAGCGTTCCATCAATGGTTGAGCACAATGATGACCTGCACGGATTGCTACGCCCACTTCTTGGTCTAGGATTGAAGCTAGGTCATGTGGGTGAATGTCATCGAGTATGAAGGAGATTACGCCACCACGTTGGCTAGCATCGGGTCCATAGATTTTTAGACCAGGAACGAGCTGTAGTTGTTCCATTGCATAAGTGGTAATCTCACGCTCGTGTTGTTGTACCGTCTCCATTCCCAGATTGCTGAGATAATCCACGGCAGCTCCCAAGCCGATGGCTTCGGCAATTGCGGGCGTTCCAGCCTCAAATTTCCACGGGAGATCATTCCAGGTGGATTCGAGCAGGTGCACGGAACGGATCATGTCGCCACCACCCATAAAGGGAGGCATTGCTTCTAGTAATGCTCGTTTGCCATAAAGGATGCCAATACCAGTAGGGCCTAGCATCTTATGTCCACTGAAGGCAAGAAAATCAACGTCAAGATCTTGTACATCGAGTGGTAAGTGGGGGACACTCTGCGCGGCATCTAGCAGGACTATCGCCCCAACAGCGTGTGCTTGTGCGATCATCTCCTTAGCAGGATTGATCGTTCCCAGAACATTAGACATATGAGTAAAAGCTACTAGTTTCGGCTCTTGCTGCAAAAGCTGTTGATAGATATCCAGACGTAATAGACCATCATCAGTTACGGGAACAAACTCCAGGCGAGCACCTGTCTGCTGGGCCAGGAGTTGCCAGGGAACCAGATTGCTATGGTGCTCCATCTCGGTCAGTACAATCAGATCTCCTGTATGAATATTCGCTGTTCCCCAGCTATAGGCTACAAGATTGATACTCTCAGTCGTGTTACGCGTAAAAATAACTTGTTTACTCTGGCGTGCATGGATCAGACGAGCGATCTTGACACGTGCCTTATCCATCGCTGCTGTCGCCTCTTCGCTGATCTGATAGACACCGCGATGAATGTTGGCATTGTAGGCTTGATAGTAACGCTCCATCGTTTCAAGCACAATTGTCGGTTTCTGCGAACTGGCAGCACTATCTAAGTACACCAGTGGCTTGCCATGCACCTGACGCGAGAGAATAGGAAAATCCTTGCGGATCTCTTCCGTCGAGCGCGTGGTGGGTTGTGTTTGTTTTTGTGTGGTAGATTGTGGATCATCAAATATCGCCATAGTTTGTTTTACCTATTCTCTCCCTGTATTAGTTCCTGTATCACCTGATGGAGTGTTTTCGGTTTTATTTTGATGCAAATACTTGCTTAGCTGCTTATGAATATACTGTTCATCTGGAGAACGAAGAGCCTCAGATTCAAGCTGATCAAGGACTTGGATATCGTGAATATCGCCCAGAGCTTGTTTGGCGAGGGTGATGAGCATATCATTCGGAAAACGGAAGTTTAGGATCTTTAAAATGGAATTGATCTTGCCTTCCATCTCCTTTTGTTTGGCAATCCGCTCAACATCAGGATTTTGGCTTATGAATTTCTGATACGGCGAATACATCTTTAGTTCCTCCTGGATCTTCTGCTTGTTCGCTGCTGAGACAGTCGTTGTCCGTTTGAGCATCACGCCAAACTGGATAAGTCGATCTATTGCGCGTTTCTCATCATAATACTCAATAATTTCCTTGACTGCTCGTTTGAGAAGAGCAACCGATGGGTCCTTCATTCCGGGCAACAGGACATAGAGTGGAATAGCACAATGATCGATGTACGGCTGCGGGTCTACCTCCCAAAGGCGAATTACATCATAGTAGCACGATAAGCATTTGCGGCCAGCACATGTCACATGATAGGGTGGTTCTACCGTTGTACATTTGAACAGGTAGAGCAGTATGGAGATAACTGGTAGCCTGTATGTACTGTGCAGACCAGCATTGTAGATGCTCATGCGCTTTTCCATGTGCTGATCCTCGTCACTTTGCGCCTCAAAATGGAAAATAGCTGGCTCTTTACAATAGCGAATTTTGAGCGCTAAGTCCACTCTTAAGGTGCTACGATTAATTTCGACATTTTTGTGACTGACTAATTCCGCTCCCTGTAGCAGGAGTGGGATAATCTTGTCTGCCTCGCTGTGAAAGAGATGCTTTACGAGACTGTCGTACGGCTGTGGGTCATCTTTTTTAGGATATCCCAATGCCATCTTCCCCCATTTCTAAAATGTTAACATTAGAATGGGAGAAGTATAGCATAAGTGGCATTCATCAGCAATGCTATAATGCCGTTCTCTCCCTCTTAAAAGAAAGGGAGAGTGGGTTGCTTAGTATTCCGTAAGTTTAATCTCGCTGTTCTCTCTGGTACTGTCATCCAGGTGGATTGCTTCCTCATCGACACCTTCGATTTCCCAGCGCTCCTGGGCATCAATCCAGGTATCTGCCTCAGTCTCGTAGCCGCCACTCATACGACGTACGATACTGCGGCGCAAACGAGTACGCAGGTTTTCTACTGGGATACGCTGAAGTACAGGCTCAAAGAAGCCTTGTACGATGATACGCTCAGCCTCAGGACGTGGAATGCCACGTACCATCAAGTAGAAGAGCTGCTCCGCATCAATCTGACCTGAGGTGGCACCATGGCTAGCACTGACCTCGTTGGCGGCGATCTCTAGGCCAGGGATAAACTCACCACGTGCCTTCTTGCTCAGGAGCAGACCGTGTGCTGCTAAAAACGAAGCTGTATACTGAGCTTTAGGACGGATGCGGATCATGCCATCGAACTCTACTCGTGACTCGTCGGTAAGCACACCTTTGACCAGAGTCTCAGCATTGGTTGAGAGACCAATGTGATCTGATAGCGAATGGATTGCATAACGCTGGTTATGATCAGTGAAAAAGACGCCAACCAGCTCTGCTGCTGTGCCATTCCCTTGCAGGCCTGCGCCAATAGTCTCTAGGTTGACGGCGCTCCCTAGATCAGCAACGACAAAGGTCACACTGGCATCATTCTGATGAACAGCATTCTTATTAGCAATGTTCCAGACATTCTGACCCAGGTCCTGCATATTGCTGAACTCAACACGGGCGGCATGATTAGCATAGATCTCAACCACATCACTCAAGAGAGTGGGATCATCGCCTGCAACGAGCGAATTATATTCTTGGACAAAACGCACGCTGCTTTGCTCTTCTGCAATAATCAATGTATGTGAGAAAATAGCAGAGAGAGGAGTATCCAACCAAACTTGTGCCAAGATCGGCTCTTCAATCTCAATTCCCTTTGGCACGTATAAGAAGAAACCGCCAGTCCAGAAAGCGGCATGCAGTGCTGTATACTTGCTGGTGGCAGTAGGCACGCACTCAGTCATAAAATACTTCTGGACTAGCTCAGGATACTCACGTACAGCAGTATCCAGATCAGTCAGAATCACACCGCGCTGCTTGAGATCCTCTTGCAATTCGCAGCGTGTCACACTGGAATTGAGCTGGACAAGCAGGCCAGAACGCTCGTTGACTAATGCTGATGCTAACGACTGCTCGATAGCGGCAGGCAGAGTTGAGCCGGAGGGGATAAACGGGTTCAGGTTCTGGAAAGGGAAATTAGCGACAGTTCGTAGGGTGCCCAGATCACCGCGGCGGCCCAATGGAGCTGGAGTATTTTCATAGGTCTCCCAGGCATGCAAGCGTAGCTGGAGCAGCCAATCAGGCTCACCCTTCAAACGTGATAGCTCTTCTACCGCAGCCCGAGAGAATCCAGGAGCCAGAACTTTAGATTCAGACATCGGCATGCACTCCGTTCGCTTCATCTGCTGGCTTGAGCCACTCATAGCCTTTCTCCTCCAATTCAAGGGCCAGTTCTTTGCCTCCCGATTTAATGATGCGCCCATTGAACATGACATGGACGTAATCGGGTGTAATATAGTTGAGCATGCGCTGGTAGTGGGTAATCAGCAAAATACCCAGGTTGGGACCAGTCAAAGCATTGACACTCTCAGATACGATACGCAGAGCATCGATATCCAGACCGGAGTCTGTCTCATCCATCAGTGCAATTTCAGGCTCGAGAAGAGCCATTTGTAGGATCTCGGCCCGCTTCTTCTCGCCACCGGAGAAGCCATCATTGATTGAGCGATTAATAAAGCTGTTATCGACTTTGAGCAGGCGCATCTTCTCCTGCAAGAGCTTACGGAACTCGCCAGGCGGAATAGTCTTACGCTTGGCCATCTTGCCGGAGGGGTTCTCGCCCTCTTCAAGAGGCTTATTGCCCTCGCGCACTGCCTCAAGTGAACGGCGCAAGAAGTTGGCTACGCTCACACCAGGGATAGACATAGGGTACTGGAATGCCAGGAACAGACGCATACGAGCGCGGCGATCTGGTGAATACTCCAGAATATTTTCGCCCTTGAACCAAATTTCGCCGTCGGTAACTTCATATTTGGGGTTACCCATAACAACATTTGCCAATGTGCTTTTGCCCGAACCATTGGGGCCCATCAGTGCATGAATTTCACCCTGCTTGACGGTTAAGTCCACGCCGCGCAGAATCGGTTTGCCTTCAATATTGGCATGAAGATTTTTAATTACAAGTTCAGATGTCATCAAACCTGGACCTGCGAATACCCCTTGTGTTCATGTCTGGGGTTCGTTGCGATTAAGCGAACGAACGCAGGTCCTCCTTTCTTTGATAGGTAAATAGGGCACAGGAGTTGTGTGCCTGGACAATCCCCTTGCGGGGTAAAGCTAGAAGTCTGGTCCAGTCTTCTTTGACTGACTAGAGATAACTTAGTACTATCTTTCGCACATTCAGTAGAAAAAACTTTTGGGACGTCCTTTTGGGAGCGAATAGAATGTTGTTCATGCAGCTAACCAGCCCAAGTACTACCCAGGAGTACTGCTAGCTGTATTATCTAGGGGCTTCCCCTTAGGTACTGTACCCACATGGATGTTCGAAAGTGCAATGAAATGAGTGGAAGTTGATTGATCTTCTGATACTGCCACTAGTTGTGCCAATGTAATAGAGTCAAGGGTTTGAGCAACGGCGTCACGTACACGTGCCCAGAGATATTTTGTTTTGCATGAGTCGAGGAAGTTGCAGATTTGCACCATCTCGCCCTCAGTCGCACAGATCATAGGAGAAATCGGCCCTTCCAGAGCGCGAACAACTTCTCCCATAGTGATCTCTTGCGGGTTGCGACTCAGCCTGTAGCCGCCGTGAGCTCCCCGTGTACTGATGACTAGAGGGGGCTCAGCCTCTCGCAGCAATTTCACGAGTTGCTCTAAGTATGCAAGCGGCAACATCTCTGTCTGCGAGATATCTGTGAGAGATCGAGGGCGGCCATTGTAGTGACGGGCTAGGTCAACCATGATCCTAACACCATATTCCCCTTTTGTAGATACGCGCAACATCATGCATTTCTGCCTTCTTGTATATCCTCAAACATATGCAATTAATCTGGAGTATGGTGGCGCGCGAAGTATTGATAGTAATACCAGAGCCCCTACCAATGGCGAATCATCAGACGTCGGCCTCTGGATACCCCTTGCAAGAGCGTTGGGGAGGAAGAGGCCTTCCTTAATCCGACCTAATAACTAGGATATATTTTAACACTGAGGTGAATTGGCGTCAACTATTCCCAATGGGTTTACGTCCAACAACAATCTGACGTGATCCTTTGCCAAAGGGCCACCATTGATAGTCACCATAAATTGCTTCAATGTGAAATCCGCTGGCCAGGAAAAGTAATTGCAGTTCGCGTGGAAAGAAATTGTGCATCTCCATCTTGCTAAGATAGCGTTCATGTTCGCCAGTTTGAAAGAATTTCTCATGGATCCAACTAATATGCTGTGTTTGCTCGAAAGGATCATACTTGCGGGTTGTATAGATGAGCATAGTAAAATCGCCATCAGGCGATTCGATTTCATCTTCTAAATAGACGTATGAGGGCCGATTCAATGCATCACTTAAATAGTCAACATCGGGCAGAAACGTATCAACGACGAAGCGTCCTCCAGGAGCTAAATGGTCATATGTGGTACGAAATGCGGCAAGCTGCTGCTCAATTTCATGGAGATGGCATATTGAATTAAACGGTAGAAAGATCAAATCAAACTCGCCTTTGTGCTCAAGCTCATAGAGACACATATCGCCTTCATGAAGTATGACACGCTGCTGTAGTACTTCCGGTTCACGTGCCAATTTCTGCTGGTAGGCAGCTAGCATAGCTGGTTCAATATCCAGACCCTCCAGATAAAAGTTACCAGGACCTTTAAGTAATTCTAGTCCAATACGACCACTGCCGCAGGCCAGTTCTAGCACGCGTCTGGGCGTATAACGCATGACCAGCTCACGCCAAAAAGGCAAATCTTGTTCTGATTGGCTCTGGTACTGTAGATCGTAATCACTAATATGTTCGTAGTATTCTCCCAATGCGTGGGGCATCT
>CBJMBI010000071.1:0-11968 GCA_966427955.1 uncultured Ktedonobacterales bacterium | reverse complement strand
CGCCATCCGCGAGGGAGGACGTACCGTCGGCTCTGGAATCTGTACCAGTGTGATTAGCTAAGACTTGACAAAGAGTGGACGCAGGAGTAAACATTAGGGATACATGTTCGCTTCTGCGTCTTCACCAATGACCATTCAGTAACTGCCTGAGCAGGCAGCAAGCCAAGCTCAGAACGTTAAGGGAGAAAAACATGGCCAAGGGCAAAGAGAATCGTATCGTGGTAACGTTGGCTTGCACAACCTGTAAAAGCCGCAACTATTCCACATCAAAGAATAAGAAAAACAACGCTGAACGCCTTGAGCTAAGGAAGTTTTGCAGTACCTGTCGGCAGCATTTGCCACACCGTGAAACCAAATAGTATAGTAGATATAGCCTTATAAGGGTGTAACTACAAAAACTTAGATGCGTCGCCGCTGTTATTGTATAGTGTTGTTGTTTTAAGAGGCATTGTACCTGTACATAAAATTGGGGCGATCAATGCTGATCAGAAAGGTTGAACGTGGCAAAGAAAATGACCGACAGAAAGAAAAACTCCCACCGGAGTCAAACAACTGCACTCAAAACCCCTAGTAGGAAACAGGTGCAGGGAGAGAAAAGCGTCGAAGCCCCCGTCCTTGAAGATCGAGAGCTTAATAAGCCCGTGCCGGTAAAGAGTGCTAAGGCTCCAGCATCTGATGATTATTCCGACTCTATACTCATCAAGAGCCCCAAAAATTCAGCTCCTGAGGAACATCGTCAGTCCCGGCAAGAAAAGAAGGCGACTTCACGGCGAGAAACAAAAGCGCTTCCGCGTTGGCGCAACAATGCCGCAGGACGTTTTATCTATGACGCTTATTATGAACTCCGTCATAAGGTAACATGGCCAACCCTCAAAGAAGCCAGGAATATGACCCTCGTGGTCGTTGCTCTTTCCGCTGTCATCGGTGGCATTATCGCTCTGTCAGACTACGGGCTGCACGAACTTTTCATTTTTATTGTTACAAAGTCTTGGCAGCAGTAGCTTCGTCACATGGAAATATTAAGAGGAAATGCCGTGGTTACTGAACATACCATTCAGAACAACCAGCCCAATGAGCGTGCCTGGTTTGCCATCCACACGTATTCAGGCTATGAAAATAAGGTCAAGAGCCATCTCGAAGCTCGTATCGCGTCAATGGATATGCGCAATAAAATCTTCCGTATCATTGTGCCAATGGAAGAAGAGGTGGAGATCAAGCAGGGTCAGCGACGCACAGTCCAACGCAAGGTCTTTCCCGGATATGTGTTAGTAGAGATGATCATGAGCGATGAAGCTTGGTATGTTGTACGTAATACTCCTGGTGTTACCAGCTTTGTCGGTTCTGGCACACGTCCCGTTCCTCTGCAGGAGCATGAGGTCAGATCTATTCTGAAACAGGTCACCCAAGAAACAGACAAACCCAAGGCTAAGGTGAGCTTTACTAAAGGCCAGAGTGTACGTGTGATAGATGGCCCGTTCACTGAATTTATCGGCACGGTCAATGATATTAATCAGGATCGCAATAAGGTGACTGTGCTTGTTTCATTCTTTGGTCGCGAGACCCCAGTTGTCTTGGATTTTCTTCAGGTGGAGAAAATCTAGCTAAATTATGTTTTTTTGAGGAGTTTTGAGAAATGGCAAAGCGTATTAAAACTGTAGTCAAACTACAGATTCCAGCCGGGAAGGCAACCCCAGCTCCCCCAATCGGTACCGCGCTTGGTCCTCATGGCATCAATCTGATGATGTTTTGTAAGGAGTATAATGCTCGTACCGCTGAACAGGTTGGCATGGTCATTCCAGCTGAAATTACCATTTACGAAGATCGTTCATTTACATTTGTTACTAAGACACCGCCAGTGCCCGACCTGCTGAAGTCAGCTATCGGTGGCCAGAAAGGTTCAGCTACACCCAACAAAACTAAGGTTGGCTCAATTAATCGTGCAAAGTTACGCGAAATTGCTGAACTCAAACTAAAAGATCTTAACGTTAATAGTATTGAGGCCGCTGAAAGAACTATTGAAGGTACTGCTCGTAGCATGGGTATTACCATCGAGTAGTCTCTGCCCGAAAGTCACTGCGGTTATTGCCTCAAGGAGGGCATGAAAATGACAAAAGCACATGGAAAGAGATATTTAGAAGCGGCAAAGCTCGTCGATTCTACAAAGCTCTATGAACCACAAGAAGCTGTTTCACTCCTCAAAAAAATCAGCTATACTAAGTTCGATCCTACAGTCGAGGTTCATATGAAGCTCGGCGTGGACTATCGCCATGCAGATCAGCAAGTGCGTGGTGTTGCGATGTTGCCCGCTGGTACCGGCAAAGAGGTAAAAGTACTGGTCTTTGCTCAAGGTGAGAAGGCAGCAGAAGCCGAGGCCGCAGGCGCAGATTTCGTTGGCCTCGATGATATTATCAAGCAGATTGAAGGCGATTGGTTCGGTTTCGATATCGCCATTGCAACTCCAGACGTTATGGGCAAGGTTGGTCGTCTTGGTAAGAAATTGGGACCACGCGGCTTGATGCCCAGCCCCAAAGCAGGTACGATCACCTTCGATCTTGCCAAAACTATTCGTGATGTCAAAGCTGGTCGTGTCGAATTCAGAATGGATAAGACATCTCTTCTGCATGTTCCAGCTGGCAAACTCTCATTCAGCGAAGAGGCACTATTGGCAAATATCACGGCAATAGTTGACGCAGTCTCACGCGCTCGCCCATCTGGTGCAAAAGGCACCTATGTCAAGAGCGTAGTCCTCTCGTCTACTATGTCGCCAAGTGTCCGCCTGGATGTCCAATCAGCATTGGCACTCAAACCATTAGCATAGGTTGCATCCTACACGCAATTGGTGTATACTAGGGCGCAGCAACATCTATAACCGAAGACAGCAAGTATGCCATCAGGCATCTAAGCAATAGGATATTGGCTTGCCGAGGGGATGACTACTTAGGGATATAACGGGCGCAAAGTATTGATCGCAATGCTTTCTGCTGATTGGCATTAATGAGTCTGATTGGGACCTAAATAGTTACACTATTGAGTTGTCATGCTATAGCATGCATACGTGGATAGTGCTCCTCTCGGCCTTCGATTTCACCGAAGGCTTTTTTTGTTGCTTCAACTACTCAAGAAAGGAGGAAAGACGGTCAATGCCAACACAAGCAAAAGGAGTAAAGATCGAGGAGTTGACAGATAAACTTGGTCGTTCAACCATTGCCATCCTGGTACAGACACAGGGTTTGAAAGTCAAGGATATGAATGACTTTCGTAGCAAGCTGCGTGCCGCTAAGATCGACTTGCAGGTTGTCAAGAATACACTGTTACGCCTTGCATCTGAGCGCAACAATATGAGTCTGGATCGCAAGTTGTTTGATGGCCAGACTACTGTCGCCTTTGGCTATGAAGACGAGATTGAGGCGGTTAAGGCAATCACCGACTATGTCCGCAGTTCCAAGATCGTCACCATCAAATCTGCTATTCTCGGCAGTCGCGCACTAAGCCAAAAACAAGTTGAAGATCTATCCAAGATCTCTGGCGGCAAGAATCAGACTAAAGCTGAGGTCGTCGGGATTTTGCAAGCACCACAGACCAATATCTATAGTACACTTACTGCTCCCTTGCGTGATCTTTGCTATGTCCTACAAGCACGCGCAGATCAATTGAACAGCGGAGCTGCCGCTGCACAATAATAGAAAGAGGAATTTACCCATGGCTGTTGCTGATATTATCACAGAAATTGAAAAACTGAATGTTCTGGAACTCGTTGAGCTGACCAAGACCCTCCAGGAAAAGTGGGGCGTTAGTGCTACTCCTGTTGCAGCAGTTGCCGCTGCTCCTGCTGCAGCCGCAGCAGAGGCCGCTCCTGCCGCTGAAGAGAAGACCGAGTTCGATGCCATCCTCACTGACGTTGGTGCAAACAAGATTAACGTCATCAAAGTTGTACGTGAACTCACAGGCCTAGGCCTGAAAGAGGCAAAGGCTGTCGTCGACGAGGCCCCAAAACCCATCAAAGAGGCTATCTCCAAAGAAGAGGCCGAGAAGATCGCCGCCAAGATGGCCGAGGTTGGCGCAAAAGTTACTATCAAGTAAGATTGCTTTTCTGTCAGGAACCCAATTCCTCACACGGCAATCTTCCTCCATCCAGGTTTTCGAGAGGAGTCCCCAGAAAGGTCTTTTTCTGGGGACTGGCGAACACATTATATTGTGTCTGACGGGAAGAATCTAATACAAAAAATTTGAACCAGATTCAGACACCTGTAATTCGTTGCGCCCCTGAGCTATCCATGTTATAATTCGAACGTGTCATACTTTCTTAATATTCAGACAAAAATAGAAAGGCAGGCAATTTACAAGCGTGGCATCAACTGTTGAAGAGAAAGAAGAAATCATTGCGAACTATCGTATTCACGAAACGGATACCGGTTCGCCAGAGGTGCAGATCGCGATTCTAACAGCGCGTATTAACCAACTGACCCAGCACCTCAAAGTACATAAGCATGATCTCCATTCGCGTCGTGGCTTATTAATGTTGGTTGGACAACGCCGACGTTTACTTGCGTATTTAGGCAAAAAGAGCCCCCAGCGCTATCGCGATTTGGTCGCAAAGTTAGGTCTGCGCACAAAGCGCCAATAATCATGGGGGTACTGTGGATGCGGTCGGCACAAGATGCAATATCGTGAACGCGGTTTTCAGTTTCCTGATACGCAGTAGGTAGTCCGACCGCTACTCCATTTTTCTCCACATTCCAGATCAAGAATATAATGTTGACGAGAGACCAGACGAAGACACACACACGAGAGAAAACGCTAGATAGAGGGTCATTCCCCGCTTTCAAGGTAGTAACTAATATCTACAAGCAGTACCGCAGCGCGGAAGAAAATATCTGCGGATGTTCCTTTAAGGAGTTATAAGTACTTTTAAAAGAGTAAATGCACCCAGTTGATAAGCGATGGAATGTGAAAGGCTCTCGATGAGGACTGTTAGAAACAAAGACATCGATCAAGATATCAGACCAGAACATCGGATCAGAACATCGGATCAGAACATCAGATCAACACATCTAATTGGGTGCCATAATCGGAGGAAATATGATTCACCGTCAAGAAGCCGTTATCGGCGGCCGCATCATGAGCATCGAGACCGGGCGTGTAGCTGAGCAAGCTAGTGGTGCTGTGCTTGTACGTTATGGCGATACTATTATTCTGGCAACTGTGGTTGGCAGTGATGAGCCTCGTGAAGGCATTGATTTTTTTCCATTGACTGTTGATGTAGAAGAGCGTATGTACGCTGCAGGTAAGATCCCTGGTGGTTTTTTTAAACGTGAAGGTCGGGCAACCGAGCATGCTATTCTCTCCTGTCGTCTCGCTGATCGTCCTCTTCGCCCTCTCTTCCCTAAAGGCTATCGCAACGACGTTCAAATTGTCATTACCGTTCTTTCCATTGATCAGGAAAATGACTATGATATCCTGAGTATTATCGGCGCTTCGGCTGCCCTCTCTGTGTCAGATATTCCCTTCTATGGTCCTGTTGGTGCAGTCCGCGTTGGTTACATCGATAACCAGTTTGTGGTCAATCCCACAGAGTCACAATTGCAGCAAAGTTTGCTTGATTTGGTCATCGCAGGAACAGTTGATGCGGTGATGATGGTTGAGGCCGGCGCAAAGGAACTTCCAGAAGCGCTCATGTTAGAGGCTGTCCGCTTTGGTCATGAGGCTCTGCAAGATATTATCAAGATGCAAGAGAAACTGGCACAGGCAGTCAATCGAGCTAAGCGGCCCTTTACTCCTCCTCCCGTCGATGAAGAGTTACAGAACAAGGTGGCAGAGTTTGTACGCCCCCGTTTTGAGGTTGCCTTAAACCATGCCGATAAGACTGCACGTACGGCAGCTCTTAGCGTGGTACAGGAAGAGTTGGTTACTCAACTAGGAACTGAATATCCCGAGCGTTTGAAGGACATCATTACATTCTATGAAAAAGAACTGAAGTCCTATGTACGCAATCAGATCCTCGATCATAAAATGCGAGTCGATGGTCGTGATCTCAAGACTGTCCGTCCTATCAGTTGTGAGGTTGGCCTGCTACCACGTACCCACGGCTCGGGTCTCTTTACACGTGGACAGACACAGGTCCTAAGTGTGGTGACGCTTGGTTCCCCCGGCGACGAGAAGGTTCCAGATGGTCTAGAGATGGGTGAAAGCAAGCGCTTTATACACCACTACAACTTCCCACCTTTCTCGACTGGTGAGAGTAAGCCCTTACGCGGACCCGGTCGGCGTGAAATTGGTCATGGAGCCCTGGCAGAGCGTGCGGTGGCGGCAGTGATCCCTTCACAGAGCGAGTTCCCTTATACGATCCGTACCGTCTCTGATGTGCTTTCGTCCAATGGCTCGACTTCGATGGGTTCTGTTTGTGGTACTACACTGGCTCTGATGGATGCAGGTGTGCCCATTCATGCTCCAGTGGCAGGTGTTGCCATGGGCCTGATCACAGGTGAGGGGACACGAACAGGAAAATGGGCTGTGCTCACAGACATCCAGGGTATTGAAGATGCATTAGGTGATATGGATTTTAAGGTCGCTGGTACTGCCGATGGCGTGACAGCCCTACAAATGGATATCAAGGTTAAGGGCATCACCTACGAAATTATGGCTCAGGCCTTGGAGCAGGCACGCGAAGGCCGTATGTATATCATGGAGAAGATGCTCGATACCATCGATGCCCCACGTGAGGAACTTTCAGAGTTTGCTCCACGCATCCAGACGATCAAAATTAATCCTGAGAAGATCGGTGCCGTTATTGGACCTGGTGGCAAGGTTATTCGTAGAATTCAAGAAGATAGCGGCGCCAAGATTGATATTGAAGATGATGGTTCTGTCAACATCTCAGCAGTTTCCGGGGAATCAATGCAACAGGCAATGGATGCTGTACGGGCTTTAACTGAGGAAGTTGAGGTCGGCCACATCTACACAGGTACGGTTCGCCGTATAGTGGATTTCGGATGTTTCGTCGAAATTCTGCCCGGTAAAGAGGGACTGGTTCGCACATCACAGCTCGCTGATTATCATGTCATGCATCCGGAGGATGTTGTCTCCCTTGGCGATGAGATTACTGTGATGGTCATTGAAGTGGACTCGCAGGGCCGTGTTAATCTCTCTCGTCGCGCAGCCTTGAGTGGTGAGATGCCTACACCAGCCGAACTAGAGCAGGAGCGCCATGCTAATCGTGGCCCTAATCGTGGTGGTCCTGGACGTGGTCCTAGTAGCTATGGCCCACCACCTACTCGTGGAGGCGGTTACCCTGATCGCAACTACGGTGGGGGGAGCTTTGGTGGACGCGGTGGTAGCAGCGGTGGCTTCGGTGGACGTAACAGTGGTTATGACCGTGATAACTATAATGACCGTGGCTTTGGGCAGCGCCGTCCTATGGGACCAGGAGGCCCCAATCGTGGTTCCGGTGGCCCACGCCGTGATAGCGGCTTCGGATCTCGCCCATCCGATCGACGCTGGTAGCCATTCTCAGATCTGCTATTAATATAGGCCTTGTACAAGGTATCAGGAACCAGACCCCGTTTACGGGATCGGGTTCCTGGAAGCCTTTTTTCTGAAATAAAAGTAGAGCCTGCTAATTTTTCTCATTTATCTTTTTGAAAATCGACTAGCCTAAAGAAGAGGACAGAAATGGCAGCTAACCCGCAAAGCGATGATCTGCATGGTATACCCATGACAGAAGAGGCGTTTGAGCGATTAATTGGTGCTCAGAGTCCGTACCGTTACGAGCTGATCGACGGGATTGTTTACGACATGACTGGGTCAAGCCCTGAACACGGGATGATTGCGGGTGGCATTTTCAATTTGATTTATAACCATCTCGGGCGAAGAAACCCATGCAAAGTTTATCAGGATCAATATGTGGCTATCCCAGGCAGGCCACCTGTGGTACCAGATGTGGTAGTGACATGTGATAGAGCGGATTGGGACAAGGATAAACGGCTCAAACCCTTTAAAATTCAGTCACCACGTATTGTTATTGAGGTATTGTCACCTAACACAGAAAACTATGACCGGACAGAAAAGTTTGCTCGCTACCAGACCTGCTCTTCGCTAGAGGTCTATATCCTGGTGAGCCAGGACGAGCCATACGCTGAGGTGTACCGCCGTGTAACAGGTTGGAAGCAAGAACGCTTTTCAGCAGGTCAGACAATCACTCTTGATCAAATTGGCTTAGAACTTCCAATTGACCTGATATACGAAGGGATTTTCTAATTTATTAGCACAGCAAGAGAGGCGAATCTATCGCCTTGAATGTCCCTTATTCCTACTATTATTTTTATTTTTAAGGAAGAGGTAAAGACGCTATGTCGTCAGAGGAGATCTTGCGGGAGGTAGCCGCAGAAGTTTCGACCTGCTCTAAGTGTAAGCTCTGTAAGGGTCGCACAAAGGCAGTACCTGGCGAGGGCAATCTTAATGCCAAGATACTGTTTATTGGCGAAGGACCTGGCTTCCACGAAGATCAACAAGGACGTCCATTTGTAGGTCCCGCTGGCCAATTTCTTGATGAATTGCTGGACAGTATCAACCTCAAACGGTCAGATGTCTTTATTACTAATGTGGTCAAATGCCGACCTCCTGGCAACCGTGATCCTGAGCCTGAAGAGATTGCTGCTTGCAACGATTATTTAGATCGCCAGATTGCTGCACTCCAGCCCCAGGTAATTGTCACCTTAGGTCGCTATTCGATGGCGAAATTCTTTGGTGGTGAGAAAATCAGTACTATCCATGGCCGGGCACGCAAAATGGATGGCTATATTTGTATTGCCATGTATCACCCTGCCGCTGGTCTACACAGGACTGAGCTAAAAGAGGTCATTCGCGAAGATTTTAAGAAAATTCCTCTCGTCATCGCCGAAGCCGAACGCTTAGCTTCTAGGCGTTCACATCTGTCAATTGTGCCATCCAAGCCAAAAGATGAGCCTCCACAGCAGTTATCCTTGTTCTAATAAGTATTCTTGTTTTGCGTCTTGTTATCTGCAAAACATGCCATTGGGGTATGAAGCAAAGATGACTTGACGCAAAATTTTGCTACCCGTATCACTACAGGAAATGCCAATTCATTTGGAACAAAAGTGGGTATCAATTCCTTGCCTTGCCTTAGAGACGATTTATTCATATACTTAAATGTAGAGATGTAGCGTACTCAAAAAGGAGTGCCCATGTTTAGCATAATCCGTAAATTCTCTTTGATTAGCATGTTTGCTCTTTTACTAACAATTATGCTTACTGCTAGTCTTTCCCTTAGTCCGACATCATATGCGGCTTCCAGTAGTGCTCTCAACGGACAAGGCAAGATCATTGTGGTCAGCCTCTCGCAACAAGAGCTAGATGCTTACGAGAATGGACAGCTATTCGTCTCGACTCCAGTTGCAACGGGACGACCTCAGCTACCGACACCCACTGGTATCTACCACATCTTTGCCAAGTATAGCCCATACCGCTTCATTTCGCCATGGCCTGTTGGATCACCATACTATTATCCGCCATCGACGGCAAACTATGCGATGGAGTGGGCACAAGGTGGCTATTTTATTCATGATGCTCCCTGGCGCGGATACTTTGGCAAGGGGGCCAATAATTGGCACCAGGACCCTCTCATGGGTGAAGATCCTGGGACACACGGTTGCATCAATGTGCCTACTTCTACCATGAGTCAGCTCTTTAGCTGGGCAACGATTGGGACAACTGTCGAGATCAATCCTTAAAGAATATCAAGAGATTGGTCGGGACAAACATGCGGGGTAGTGCCAAGAAGGGAACTGCCCCGCATGTTTTTGCAACGGTCAACAATTTTGCAGAAAATGCAATCTACTATCGTTTAATCCTTATAATGCCTACTATGGGACAAAACGCCAGAAAACTAGTCACTAGCAAGGCAGTAGGAATAACCATAACACCCATTTGCTGACTCATCCTCCCAAGGAAAGGCGACATAGGCAGGAGTAACACCCGCGAAAGAGCAGACAGCACTGACTCAGCCGTTGCCCACATTGACTCAGGTTGAAGACGCAGAAAAGCAGCATAAAGAGTGAGCGTTATCAGCCGAAGGAAGAAAAACACCAGACAAATAGTACTGATAACTAAAAAAGCTGGGAATCTATGACCGAAAAGAGCCATGATAGCTAGCGCTATAATCATAAATATCACACATTTTATTAAAAAATAGTTTGATACTTTCCGCTCTGAGCAATGCGCAGCAAACCACTCTGCGGTCAGAATCAACAAGAAACTTCCTCCATAGAATGCTCCTATATGGTTCGCTACCTGCTTTCCACCAACAATAGGCTGCCAAAACTGCATCAATATATGATGACAAAATGCAAACAAGACGTAAGCACTTGCTAACATCGTAATTGGAAAGCTCCTGAATATCACCTTGGGAATAGCCCGAAAGTCATCTCCAATAGACCATAAGGGACCACGAGTTAAGTGGTGTGGCATTTGGATGCTTTCCTCTTTTGGCAAGATCCAATTGAATAGCACCATCTGAGTAAAAACTAATAGGGCAGCCAGCCACCAGACAAAGCTAGAAGTTGGAGAAGCGAGAATAGACCCTATGAACGATGCACCAGCCATAAGACCAAACTGCCATTTGTGATATTTACCTAAAACACGCTCATAATCGTCCTTTCCTGTTTCACGTTTGTAAGCATCCACCAACAAGGCGTTAAAAGCACTACTATAGAGTGCAATAGCCAGGGCATCGAAAATCTCTGCCACAAAAAAGAGCGATTTATCACCCCTAACAGCAGTCAAAACCAGCCAAGCAACACTTAAAGCTGTACTAAGACGTACGAGATTGCTGCGTCCCCACTTATCTGCAACATAACCCAGGGGAATACCAGTGAAGAGAATAATGGCAGCCTGGACTGCCTTCAATAGACCCAAGTCGGCAAGGGTCAGTCCAGATGATCGCAAATATATAGTTGATGTTGCCCCAACTAACATTCGAGCCGCATGGGTTCCTAACCCATAGAACATTGCTCCTCGAACAGAGCTGATTAATTTCCGCATACGGCACATTCGAGATTTCTTATACATGTTTGGGTCTCTATTTTGAGTGATGCCACCAGATAGGGAACTGGAAGCCACTCCATAAGGTTTCCCCATGTAACCTTTGTTTTATATGTCTGACTCATATTATTCCCTTTCGTGTTTTTAAACGTTTATACCTCTCACATTTTTTGCTCACGAAGTCCTATAGACAGTTCAGATATGATATTACTTATCTCTTATCTTTACGTCTTATCTTTATTATACTTATTCAAAACAAGATAAATTCTTGAATACAGTTATGGTATCTCTACTGTGGCCCGCCTCTGACAAAGGACTAGCCACTATGCTTGCCGCTGGTCCTCCACTTAGTTCGACTTCATATGCATCTTCCAGTAGTGCTCTCAATGGACAAGACAAGATCATTGTAGCAAGCCTCTATAGATACCTATAATGGTCTTATAAGTTAGTTTTTGTGAAGTAATTCACTTGACAGATTTTATTCTGGCTCTTTAGAATAGATCTCGCATCTCATTTTAATAGGTAAGGAGTGCCATTGTGACAGATTATACAGGGCAGTATATTGATGACTATCATCTCATTCGCCTCTTAGGAACAGGCACATTTGGTGAGGTCTATCTAGGTGAGCATCTTTCTGATCAGACTCAAGTAGCAGTGAAGATGTTCAGTTTGCATCGCGGAAACTTGAAGACATTTGTAAAAGAAGTTAGCCTGGTCTTTCGCCTAGAACATCCTTCTATTATTCGTCTGCAGGCTTTTGGGATAAGCCCAGATGATATTCCCTATCTGATTATGGACTATGCCCCTAATGGTACTCTACGCCAACGCCATCCCAAAGGAACATGCCTCCCACTCAATACAATCATTTCCTATCTCCATCCTCTAGCTGAAGCTTTACAGTATGCCCATGATA
>CBJMBI010000070.1:0-12116 GCA_966427955.1 uncultured Ktedonobacterales bacterium | reverse complement strand
GGGCCAGATCTTTGTTCATCCTAGTCACCACCATCGCCGCCATCATCATCGTTGTAGCCACCCCGCTGGGAAACTTGACAGTTGACGCTTTTCCTTCTGCTGGCGTGCATACTGATAGGTCTGCGGATCGACATCAAAGCCATGCCTTTTTGCTTTCCCGCAAGAGGAAGAGACATCTCTTGTTTGTGATTGGTTGGATCTTTGGTCTTGCCCTTCGCGGGACCAAAAATTGTCATTTGGCATAATGGTTTTCTCCTTCAGAAAGTATTGATTGGTTAGAAAGTATTGAAAACAACATAAAAAGGTTAAAAGTACTATTGATAGTAATGCACTCAAAAATTGAGTACAGCATTCTCTTCCCCACTTAATGTATTTAGATTATTTGAAATTTATATTTCAAGATTAATATATCGAGTAAGTAATTGCAAGTTCTCTCAAATGGTCCTCTTATTGACAATGGACAAAATATCTACCTCCTTGTTTCCAGTGGGATCGGCTTTCCAAGCGGCTTTGCAAGGATGAGTTCATGAGTCACTCTGCAAGTGGAACGAGGCCTCACTAGTGAAGTTCGCTAGGAAAAAAGGCAAAATGTGGATAATTTGTACACAAGAGAAAAGTGGGCATGCTTGTGGGGAGAATAGAGCAACTTCTCATCTGCTACGGAAAGGAGGAAGAATGCGATGGTACAGCTAGACCAAGGCATAAGGAGGCCTAGGCCAGTTCATCCTCCACAATATTCGAGAGAGGACTTTTCTGGCCCAAACTTAGAGGAGAAACAGAGCATGGGATTGTTCAATTAGCTGAGGTAAATGAGAGTAAAAGCTCCTTAGCACGCTCTTGACTTGGAGCAATACTCAGCTCAACAATCAGCATTTGCAGGCGATCAGCATCATTGATCTTCTCAATGACTTCTCTTGCAAACTGCTCCAATTCAGGAAAACGTTTCTTCAGAATACTGATTGTCGCTTCCCGAAGAGCCTGCTGACGGCCCTGTTGAAGACCTTTCTCAAGACCCTTTTGAAGACCTTTCTCAAGACCCTGTTGAAGGCCTTTCTCAAGACCCTTTTCGATCACTTCCTGGTAGAGCCAGGAATCTTCAATAATGCTTTGCATATTACGAAACCTTTCTCTGAGCCAGCGCTTGTCGATCGCATCCTTCAAGACAAGCCCAGCACAAAACAGACCCAATTCCAATAAATCCGAGCGCCCCCTAGCTGTCAGTTCTCTTGCCATCTCTTCTACCACTTGCGGGTTGTTGCCCCCTTTAGTCAAAGGCAGCAGCGGCAGCAAGACTTCAAACCTGCTGCGCTTGAGCACTTCCCCTTCCACTTCCCAGAGCTTGATGACCTGGAAGGTGAAATGATGCCCCATACCAGTTCCTGGGACCTCTTGCACATAAGGCGATTCTGCCAGACCACTCTCCGGCGTGAGATAGACCAGCACCGAATAAACAGGCCGTCCCATGAGGGTATCCATCGCACTGTTGTATTCCCAGACCCGCCTAGGCATCGTTTTCACTTTGCCATCCTCATCCTTCTGCGTGCCTTTCTTCTTCTGGAATTCAAAGTGCAAAATGATCTGCAGGTCATTCAAGTAGGCATCGAGAAAGAGATCACCTTTGATATTGGTCACCCGCAATGCTTTGTCGAGTGCATCCCCAACCTGCACCCCTGGCAAGGCCAGTGAGGCGAACGCCTGTGCTCCTTTCTCCATCATCAGCTTCATCAACGTATCCCAAGGTTTACGATCGTTGGCCATGTTGTAACTCCCTTACACCCAATGGTTATCTTTGCCAGCCTCATCAGGACCGTCATCCCTGCTGAGAACTGATGGGCTTGCCCCTGGACATGGCGCACTCATTTCGCCCCATTATATCCACACGCCCAATACTACTCTAGCATCTTATCCCCGAAAAGTCAAGTCTCTGAAGGTGGTATGGGTATCCGTCATTATGTATTGCTTCTTAATCAAAAAAGGCAATCTATTGCGCATGGTGTATGGAGGGATGACAGTAGGCAAGGCCCAATTCATTACGCCCGCTATTTCCATATATGCCCATGAAATTATCTAAAGAGATATTCCTATGATTCCCTGGACGACATCCTCGTCTTGCTCCTCTAGGACTGTGCGAGGATCAAGGAGCAACGTATTGTGTGAGATTCGTGCGACAATAGGTGGAGTGTGCAGGCGCAGACGTTGTGCAAACTCGTCTAGAGAACAGGATATAGCAGATGCATCCAGTGCAAGTAGCGTCGTAGGGAGTGTCTCGCCGGGTAGCGATCCCCCTCCGATTGTTGATACACCATCCTGGGTATGCGCTCTGATTCCTTTGGTGTTCAGCTTGACAGCCCAAGCAGCGGCACGCCTTGCCAATGCCTCTGGCTGAGCGGTAATCATGCGCCAGATAGGGATGTGCGTCTCTGCCTCGCAGCGTTGATAGTGGCGTAAAGTAGCCTCTAGCGCTGCTAGCGTCATCTTATCAACACGCAGTGCACGCATCAAAGGGTGCTTGGCGAGCTGGCCTATGACTTGCTTCCTACCCGCCAGAATGCCAGCCTGTGGCCCACCAAGCAACTTATCACCAGAGAAACAGACTAGGTCAGCCCCTGCCGCCAGACTCTCCTGTGGCAGTGGCTCATGCATCAGACCGTAATCCTCACACCTCAGCAAACAGCCACTGCCTAGATCTTCCATAACGAGAAGATTATGCTGGCGCGCCAGTTGTGCCAACTCGCTCACCTTCGTTGACTCAGTAAAGCCTGTAATGCGAAAATTGCTAGGATGGACCGTTAATAATAGTGCCGTATGCTCTGTCAATGCCATCTCATAGTCTTTGAGGCGTGTTCGGTTAGTTGTTCCAACCTCGACCAGCCGACAACCACTTTGACGCATGACATCAGGTACGCGAAAACCACCCCCAATCTCAACCAACTGTCCACGTGAAATAATCACCTCGCGTCCCTGCGCTAGCGTACTCAGAGCTAGCAACACTGCCGCAGCATTGTTATTAACAACCAATGCCGCTTCTGCTCCTATTAACTCGCTAATCAGTGCAGTAATATGCGTATAGCGCGAACCTCGTTCTCCTGCCTCCAAATCGTATTCTAGATTGGTATAGCCATGTGCGACATCCTCGACCGCCAATAATGCCTCTGGACTGAGTGGGGCTCGGCCAAGGTTGGTATTAATAATTACGCCAGTGGCATTGATGACAGAACGCAAGTGAGGTTGTTGCTCTGACTCAAGTATGGCCTTAGCTGCCGTCAGCAACTCTGCATGAGAAGCACAGCGTGCTCCAGAAACAATAGCAGCACGTGCTTGGATGAGACTAGCGCGGATAGCCCGTACCGTTAGAGGATGAGAAAAACGAGCTACCAACTGTTGACCAGCAGGAGTATGGAGCAACTCATCAACAGAAGGCAGTAAGCGCAACTGAGAGGTATCGAACATCATATCTAGCCCTGAATTAATGGAGAGAATAAAACATAGTAATTCCCAGGCTATTGGCGACCTTACCCATAATAGCACGCAGATCACTATCATTGAGTCGGCAGATAGCATATTGGTCAGCCAGGAGACTACGCAGCACAGGATACATCAACTCAGTTTTCACCAAGCTATCAGTATCGAGCAAGGGATAATCGCGCTTTAAAAGAAGATGATGGTAGGGGCGAAGTTTGCCGCGATAAGACGTCAGCGCTACCACATTCACGGCACCAGCATGACGACAGAACGGATCGCCAGAAACAACAAGCGCAGGATGCCAATCTAGGATGCGTTTCTCTTCGATACCTGGTGGCAGGGATGGATAGCCGAAATTCACCCAATAGACCATGCCAAACTGTATAGGTGTTTGATAAGTCAATGCATCTGGCACAAATTCAGGTGGGTGGGGCATGGCTAAAAGTACACATCTACCTAATAATACTAACGGACTACTGACGAACGAAGAACAGGGAGGAAAGCAGGACTATCACTTGTCTCCACTTGTGACTGAAAACAAGCAGTTGTCAGGGGCCAAGCGTGAGCAACGAGACTGAGACGCTCTTCACGTTCGTCCTGATTCTCTTCTTGAAGGGCAACAGCTATGGTTTCCATTTCACGCTGATACTGCTCTCTCAGCAAGGAAGAACGCCCGAACTCACAATTCGTCGCCATAAAATTACCTCGTATTTCTAGATTTTTGATGGTCTGATAGCTCACTTGAGGTTTGCAGACCTACACGAAGGTTCCGAATTTCTCCAACGTTGGAGATTATACCAGCAATTTATGCAAGACGCAATCCTTTTAGTAGCGAATTTAGCTCGGTACCAAAAAGAAACAGAAAAAATTCCTAATGAAGTCTAAATGGATGGACAATCCTGATTGAGGAGCATATTGATTGCTTCAAGTAACATGTCCAGCTCAAACGGTTTCTCTATGAGGACAATATCGCGCGATGCGATCTCCTCACTAGGATTTGTAGCACTCATTAGGATTGTAGGAATAGCTTTACTTTCATTTATCGTCTGTATGCGGTCATACAGTTCAATACCAGTAATATCGGGTAGCCGGTAATCTAGAATGAGCAGATTCAGTTGGTTCTGTTGGAATGCATCCAAAGCATCGTGACCGCTTCGTACCAAAAGCGGACGATAAGGAGTTTCCTGTAAGATCGCCAAAGTCAGTACCTCACCGGTAGACTCGTCATCTTCAACCACAAGAATCGTAGGAGTGTGATGTTCGGTCAAATTATAGTTCATCACTTCTCGTCTATCATTTGCTGTATGCTAGTACACTTCCAAGATTTCTTATCAGCTTCCAAGGGGATTTTAACATAAATTTCAGTTTGTGTACAGTGGTAATTGGGATGGGGTGGTCATTGTTTTGCATGCCGCGTCCATTGACCGTGGGCAAGCCCCATCCAAAAATTTAAACTGTGCCCTTAGGGTTGTGACCAAAGTAATGTATGCAGAGATCAAGAAATCATGCGGATCCTTCCGCTAGTTGAAGCTTTCAGGCGCCTTGCTCATTGAACCAGAGTGGTATAAACCACAAGGCGCAGCGAAGTTTGATGTTGTTGAGGGATCCACTGTCCCGCGCAGGTGATCAGATTCAAGAAAGTCCCTGATGAATCACCAAAGATTTGAGCCGTGGGAGCATTGTTTGGAGGATAGGTTTCAATTTTTGTTACCCGAAAATGCAGTGTATGCCCATCAGCATCTGTAACTTTGACCATATCACCCACTTTCAGTTCGTGAAGTCGCCAAAAAACAGCCGGCACCGCACCGGGACGATCCAGGTGGCCATCAATGACTGCACTACCACGTTGACCGGGAATAGGACCTCGTTGGTACCAGCCAACACCTTCCCATTGGTTATGCGTAGGAACACCCAAGGTTCCATCCGCCTGGACATGTACTGGCTCGATTGGGGCATCTACACCTATTTCAGGAATGATCAGATGTGCATTTGCAGCCATATTCAGTGGAGCTACGGGTGTTGCTACCGGACTTTGATGTGCTTTAACGACATGGGCCGGTGATGGTGTGGATGGGGAAACAAGGGATCTTCCCCATAAATAACCACTAATCCCAACGATTATTCCCAAGAAGAGAATTACAAATGCGGCAATATACCAACGTCGCTGTTTGAATTGCATTGAAATACCTCCCTATCTACAATCCCTAATTTATTACCTAGAATAACCAATTAAAAGTTCTTGATTGACCTTGTTACTATGACAAGCTCGGGCTCGGCCATGCGGTCCGATATTTCTGAAGCAATCTGGTATGCCATCCTACTATGATTTAGAAGAATGGCATACCAGTCTTGTTACATTAACTACAGCAGTCTCAATTGAACTCTGACCAACACAATTTCCCATACCCTTTTAGGCAATGAGCCTACTGTCCTCCTGCGTTTGGATCACTGCCAGTGTTGGGTAATCCGGGTATATTTTTAGGATCAGGATCACCTCCCATGCCACTAAATCCAGGCATATTGACCACGCTGCCGAATATATTATAGGTATTCGATGAAGCTACAGATGAAACTGTAATAGCAGATGGCACTTGAGCTATAGGATTAGCATTCTGGTTTGTGGTGTTGTTAACAAGGCTCTCCCCTTGTGTAGAAGTGCGGCTTTCCTCTTGACATTTCTCTCTTTCTTGACATACTTTGTGCTCTTTTTTCTCCTGGCACTTGTCACATTCCTGATCATGGCCTGCTTTCTTGACAAAGATCGTATCTGTTGCTTTGTTCTTACTTGTATCACAGTTACATTCGGTGTGCACTCTCGCAACACTTGTGAGACGAGGGATCGCATCCTTAGTGAGCTTGCCAGAGATTTGGATGGCAGGTAAGATCTCACCACTATGTACCGAGTGACGACCGAGATACTTTGCCGTGATCACTGCCGGGCCCTTCGTATCGCTCATTGTAATATCCCAGTTATGTCCACTTACTCGTAGGTTGTGTATTCCAACAGAGATAGAGTCTGAGACAGTGATAGGAGAGATCGTTGGACCAGCGTGGGAGTTGTTCCCCACAACAATGACAAAGGTTACATTGTCGCCTACCTGAAAATGATCTCTACCCAGATGGCTCTCACTAATAAAGAGATCGGGTCTTCCCATTCCCTTCTCTAGTTTGGAATCGTGAGCATAAGCAGCTACCATGGGCAATCCAAAACTAGCCATCATCGCAAGGCATCCGGTGAGGAGCATACTGAGTAAGAAGGCTTGTAGCAACAAGCATGGCAAGGTTTGGCATCTTTTGATGAAACGTAGGTGATGTTTCACTTAATAAACCTTCTTTCACTTCACTATGTTGCCTCCAATAGAAGTGATGATTAGCATAAATCAAGATAGATCAAAGGTAATACCTTACACAGTTTTAGCTATCTTTACATCATGCTAATCTAAATTTATTATAAGGACTGGTACCAAATATATTCTATCTAAGATGAAACCGAGGAATGGATGTAACCGTGTCAAAGAGTTCTATCCTAAGGATAAAAAAGCGGCTCTTGCTCTTCGTATGCAAGAAGCAATGAGCCGCGTTATCGACGAAGACCAGCATCGGTTCAGAGTTTCTTTTCAATTCCAACAAGGCTATGTTACAAATATGGGCCTTGTCACACTGCTCTGGTATAGCTGCTAAGAGCTAACTATCCTTTATAATTCGGATCACTACCAGTATTGGGCAGAGTAGGAAAAGGAGTAGTCGATCCTTTACCATGAGGCTCTTGTTTGCTGCTAGTGACAATGTTGGTACTTTGTTGGTTACACTCGCAAGAAGTGTCTGCACTTTCGTTTCCAGAAACAGAGGTGTTTACTTGCTCCCGAGCAAAAGTATGTATGTCTGTCTGAGCACATTGGTTGATGCAAGCATTCCTCGCGCTCTGCTGACTATCACATTGGCTGGCACAAGCATCACTAGCACTCTGCTGACTACCACATTGGCTGGCACAGGGATTGCTACCCTGCTGGCTACAACTGTCGCTGCAAATATTACTATTGTTCTGGCTAGTCAGGAGAGACTGAGGTTGAATGTTGTCCTTAACAACGGTTTGGTCATGCATCTTATCATTGTTATCCCCAACATCCACGGAAGCGGAGTTAGTGAGCACGTTGCTTACAGAGTGATTAATTGTCCCCTCAATGATCACAGCAGGTAAAGTAGCCCCAGGACCTATAGGATAGCTCCCCTCATAAGTTCCAGTAACCAGGGATGGGCCAACTTTCGAACTTACTTTCGTATGCCAGTAGCTCCCCTTTATCCTAATTTGGCTGAGGCCTACTGGGATGCTATCAGTGAACGTAATTGGTATTCCCCGGCGGATTACAGCCGCATGTGCCCCTGTATGTACAACCAGTGTATAGGTCACCATCTGGTCGTCTATATGAGACGAGACCGTTATAGATACCGAGCGACTCTTGCTCGAATGCTGAGAGGTTGCTGGTCTTGCTTGTGCATTTTGCAGAGATTGCTGAAGGCTTACAAAGGCAATACCTAGGCTACCAATCAGCAGACTAGCTACCAAAAGAGTACGTCTAAGCGACGATTGCTGAGAGGCAAAGAGTTTTAACATATTCATCATCCACTTCGTTTGATACTGCATACAAACTACACCCATTACTAAAGTAGTGTCACAAAATGCATGATACAAGTACGTGCAAGTACGATAGATTGTATAACACGCAATATAAATGCATCATGCTAATCGCAAATAAATTATACATAATTTTGAAATTATCTCAAATTATAATAATATAAGTACTAGTATTATTATATTTATATAAATTAAAATAGCAAAACTATCTTGTAGAATAGTCGTATCCACTGATTAATTTCTCACCTCATGTACTTTACACAAAATACGGTATAAAAAGACAACAAGACACGAGACCTTGACATATCTACCGCCCATAAGGTATTCTTTCAGTAGTAAATTTGAGAATGATTATCATTATTAGGACAACCTAATTTAGGGAGGCCTAACGTCATGAGAGAGACACTGAATGAGAATGCACGGGCGGTACTGGATGTTGTGCGAGCATCCCAAGACCATCCAACAGCTGCACAGGTGTACGAAGTGGTGAGGGAGAAGCGACCACGCATGGGTATTGCCAGTGTCTACCGCATCTTACACAATCTAGTTGAGCGAGGGTATCTCAAAGAGCTGCATTACATCGATGACAGTTGCCGCTATGATGCCCATGTGGAGCGCCACGATCATGCAATTTGCACTATCTGTGGGGCACTGCTTGATGTTCCCATTGAGGTAAAACTACCCCAGGAGATCTTACAAACTGCGGCCGAAGCAGTGGGCATTGAGTTGAGTTCGCATGAACTGCGTCTCTACGGGCTCTGTCCCCGATGCAGCGCAAGCAAAGAGCAGAAGGCACAGGAAAGTTAGCTATAGTCATTTAGAGATGGAGTTGAACGCATGAAAATCGAGTCGAGTGCCAAAGTAGCGAATAATATAAAAGATGTTATAGAAGAAAATATTCCGGCTCCTTCTAATTCGGCCTGGCAGGAAATTAAAGAGATCTTACATGCCATTGGTAGCAATGATGATACTTCGCATGCGTTTCTCTTGCGAGTAGTCCAACCGGGACTAGCGGGTTTGATGGATGGATCAGTTTCGACGTTGGCTCCAATCTTTGCTACAGCCTTCTTCACACATAAATCATTTGCTGCTTTTCTGGTAGGCATAGCAGCTGCAACAGGAGCAGGTATTAGCATGGCTTTTTCAGAGGCCCTTTCTGATGATGGAGCACTCACAGGTCGTGGTAATCCGATGGTGAGAGGAGCTATTACCGGGCTGATGACATTTATTGGGGGAGCACTGCACACTTTGCCATTTTTAATCAGCAATATTCAGATTGCACTGATCATGGCATACGTTGTTGTGGCGGTCGAACTCTTTGCTATTGCGGCGATTCGCCATCGCTACTTTGGCACACAGTGGCTCAAATCCATTCTCCAAGTTGTTGGTAGTGGGGTCCTAGTCTTTCTAGCTGCATGGATCTTTGGCCACTCCTAGGAGCCCGATCTGCTTCTTGACTCATCAACTTCGATTTGCTATCCTCTTTGTGCATGAAATAGTCTGTAAATCACCATGAGAGGAAAGCAACTGGCATGATGAGGGATCTCATTGGGCAACAATTGGGCAATTATCGGCTGGTGAAATTGTTAGGGAGTGGAGGCTTCGCTAAGGTCTATCTGGATCAGCATGTGCAAATCGACACCCAGCAGGCAGCGATCAAGGTCCTCTATCTGACTGGGGTCGATCCACACAAATTCCGACAGGAAGCCCAGACCATCGCCTCGTTGAAGCATCCCAATATCATCCGTCTCTTTGACTTCTCGGACCAGCAGGACATGCCATATCTAGTCATGGATTACGCTCCCAATGGTTCACTAGGGACACGTCATGCCGCTGGGGAAAAGGTGCCACTAGCAACTGTGGTGCAGTACATCATACAGATCGCCAATGCTCTACAACATGCCCATGGCATGCATATCATCCACCGCGATATCAAACCCGACAATGTGCTGCTTGGCTCTCATGGAGAACTCTTGCTCAGCGACTTCGGCATCGCCGTGCTTTCCAAAACGGGACGGGCTACGGTAAATGCCCCTGCTGGAACGGCTGGAACTCCCTACTACATGGCCCCGGAAATGTTCAGGGGGAAGCCAGACAAGGCCAGTGATCAGTATGCGCTGGCCGTGATGGTCTACCAGTGGTTAAGCGGAACTCTGCCATTTAGCGAGGGCGATTTTATCCAGTTGGGGTATCAACATGCACACGAGCCTGTGCCACCACTCCGTAACAAGGCTCCATTGGTATCAGAAGAAGTGGAAACGGTGGTAATGAAGGCACTGGCCAAAGATCTTTCTCAACGCTTTGTCACTGTCCAAGCATTTGCTACGGCCCTGGAGCAGGCCAGCCAGACGAAGCCATCAACCCCTGTATCGACACAACCAAATTCTGTGCCGTCTGAGCCAACACCACCTCCAGTCTCCACAGCTCTGGCATCGCTAGTGACACCAGTCCAAACACCTAGTGAGGTGAAAACACCAGCGGTCCAGCCTCTTTCTCCCATAACAGACCCAACAGTAGCGTCGTCTGACGCTGCCCAGACAAGACCTCAACCTCCAACGAGCACACGTCCTGCACTAAGAAACCGTCCTGCTCTTCGATCTCAACTCACTCGCCGCAGGGTTCTGATTGGTCTGGCAGCTATAGGAGTAATAGCAGTGGGTGGTGGCATCACTTGGTTTGCAACCTCGTCAAAACTAGCCCCTCATATGATGTCTACTCCGACTCCACTTCCCATAGGAACTCTACTCTACGCCTATAAGGGGTATTCAGGTTCTGTGGATACAGTAGCATGGTCGCCGGATGGCAAGCACATTGCCGCAGGCTCTGCAGACAAGACAGTGCAGGTGTGGGATGCCGTGGATGGGGGCTACGTCGTCACCTATAAGGGACATTCTAGTACGGTGTGGGCAGTAGCATGGTCGCCGGATGGCAAGCGCATCGCCTCGAGCTCTGATGTTGATAAAAAGGTGCAAGTGTGGGATGCAGTTGATGGAGGAAATGTCTTCACCTATCATGGGCATTCTGATGGGGTGAAGGCAGTAGCATGGTCGCCGGATAGTAAGCGCATTGCCTCTGGCTCTTGGGATAGAACAGTACAGGTGTGGGATGCAGTTGATGGGGGAAATGTCTACACATATAAGGGGCATTCTGATGATGTGTGGGCAGTGGCATGGTCGTTGGATGGCAAGCGGATCGCCTCGGGTTCCAGAGATAGGACAGCGCAGGTGTGGGATGCAGTTGATGGAGGAACCACCTTCATCTATCATGGGCATTCTGATGTGTATGCAGTAGCATGGTCGCCGGATGGCAAGCGTATCGCCTCTGGCTCTTGGGATAGAACGGTACAGGTGTGGGATGCAGTTGATGGGGGAAATGTCTACACGTATAAGGGGCATTCTGATCATGTGTATGCAGTAGCATGGTCACCTGATGGGAAGCGGATCGCCTCCGCTTCTGGCGATAAGACGGTGCAGGTATGGGATGCAGTTGATGGGGGGAATGTCTTCACCTATCATGGGCATTCTGATTTGGTGGATGCAGTAGCATGGTCGCCGGATGGCAAGCGTATCGCCTCAAGTGGGAATGAGAAGACAGTGCAGGTGTGGATAGCGTCGTGAGGGGGGAGGGGTGAAGGTGCAATTGCCCAATGCTACCCTGTTTGGCAAGTCCTCTGACTAGGCCGTGCAGGTCTGGATTTTATCCAGACCTTTTGACATCTTGATGATATGTAAATTTTATCACTGGACTTTTTGTAGCTTATAGGATACAATGAGAGTGTGTACGAAGTTGAAGAATATTTTACTGAAGCAGGAGAGTGTCCCTTCGAAGAATGGTTAGAAGGATTGCGGGATATACAGGCAAAAAAGAAAATTTTAGGACATATTGCCCATGTGCGTTGTGGTAATCTGGGAGAGAACAATTATGAAGCCAAGCAAACCATTTAGCGAGACACTCCATAAGATGCTCAAAGATCCAGAACTTGCAGCGCTCTACCTAGAAGAATGTCTGGAAGATGGAGATA
>CBJMBI010000069.1:0-12153 GCA_966427955.1 uncultured Ktedonobacterales bacterium | reverse complement strand
GCGGGCTCCAATACCCAGCGGCTCCAGGGTTTGTAATTGGCTGAGGACATATTCGACGCGAGCAAGTGGAACCTTTAGGTAATCGGCAATCTCTGACAGGCTGATTTCCAGGTAACCCCGTTCGTTGAGATTTCCAACTAGTTGTTCGGCTATTGGTGCGTCATCAGGAGGCACCAGTGTTTCCAATTGTTGGAGTAGCGTTTCTGAGAGTGTTGGCTTAGTTGGAATACGAGCCAGAGGATCGTATTCCTCATCATTGTCAGCTTCGGCAAAGCCAGAGTTATCAATGTCGTAGTATATTTGCTGTTGAGCCCAAGGATCTCCAGTGGGTTCATACTGGGCGGGTGATTCAGCCAACTGGGTGAGCGGTCCTGTGGCGTGAGCAAGATGTCCGCAAGCTAGACAAATTTGATTGTGTGTAGGAGTACCACAAAAGAAGCACACATGTTGCTCGGCTACTTCAAGTACTGGATTTTCTGTCTGTTCCTGATTTACTGTCCGTTCCAATTCATCTGCTGAGAGATGTAATATCGTACTTGATGTAATGAGTCTTGTACTAACTCTCAAGACATGATCTGGTTTAGGCGTTTGTTCCAATCGCATACACGTATCCCCACTTTCCTCTCATTGCCTATTGACTTTAGTATTAGATCCATCCGCGACTGATCAGTGCCCCTCGTGCGGCTTCTTGCTCTGCGCTTTGTTTATTGCGTCCCTCTCCTCTGCCTGCAACTTGGTCACCGAGCAATACTTCGACAGTGAACTTACGATTATGTGATGGCCCTTCTTGACTTACCAATCGGTAGGAAGGGGTAATTCCTTCATGCGCTTGGGCTAATTCCTGGAAGCGTGACTTATTATCCTTGAATAACCGTTTATCAACAATTGTATGAGCAATAGGTTCTAGTCGAGGAATGATAAACTGTTGAACCGTAGGCAGTCCCTGGTCAAGATAAATAGCTCCCAGGATGGCTTCAAATGCTGAGGCTAGGACACGTTGTCCACCGCCGCTATGTTGTTCGCCTTTGCCCATCAACAGAAATTTCCCAAGCTCAATTTCGCGGGCGAAATTAGCTAATGTTTCTGTTCTGACGAGCACTGCCCGAACGTCAGTTAGTTCGCCCTCACTTAATTGGGGAAAGGTGCGGTAGAGAAAATCTGCGCTGATGAAAGTAAGGATTGAGTCTCCCAGGAACTCTAAGCGCTCGTTTGAGCTTTGTCCTACTCCTGAGCCTTCGTAAATATAGGATCTATGGGTCAAGGCCAATGTCAGGAACTTAGGGTCCTGAAATTCGACCTTGAGAATCTTTTGCAATTCTTCGTACATTAATCTACCTCTAATATGACACTGGCTTCGTCGTATACTTGTGCAGTAACTTCTCCGATTTGCCAGAACTGAACGTCATGGTTTTGCTGAATAAGTGCGGGCCAAATAGTTGGGTCGATAGCTGCTAGGAGCCCCCCTGATGTTTGTGGATCCCACAATATCGCTTGCTTCTGCTCGCTAATCCTACTAGCAATATTCACCCGAGTGGTGAGATACTGTTGATTGCGGCTTGACCCTGCTGGTATACACTCGCTTGCAGCGTAATGGAGTGCATTGGGAAGCAAGGGTAGTGTATCATAATGGATACGCATCCCTGTCAAGCTTTGTGATGCCATTTCCCAGGCATGGCCAAGGAGACCAAAGCCAGTGATATCGGTCACTGCATGGACACCTGCTCCGGCGCGTACCAGGGTTTCACTGGCCTGACGATTTAAACGGCTCATTGATTGGATGGCTGTTTGCAAATCATCATCTCTTACCAGATTCCGTTTATGTGCTGTGGTGATCAGGCCTGTACCCAGTGGTTTGCTGAGAATAAGTAGGTCCCCAGGCTGTGCTCCACCTTTTGTTAAGATATGTTTAGGGTGTACAATGCCAGTCACAGATAGGCCATATTTGGGTTCTTTATCAATTACTGTATGTCCTCCAGCAATAACAGCATTTGCCAGCGCAACAGCATCTGTGCCGCCTTGTAACACATTGCTGAGCAGCTCTGGGTCCAAGTTGTCCGGCCAGGCTAGCAGGTTAATGGCCATAAGTACTTGTCCGCCCATTGCATAGACATCACTCATAGCATTGGCTGCTGCAATGGCTCCGAAGGCATAAGGATCATCGACGATCGGTGGAAAGAAATCCGCCGTACTGATAATCGCTTGCTGTTCGTTTACACGGTAGATTGCTGCGTCGTCTATGGCATGTAACCCAACTAGTAAATTAGCAGGTTCGCTGTATTGTTTCAGTGGTTGCAGTACCTCTGCGAGCGCTCCTGGACCCATCTTGGCAGCGCAGCCCGCGCAGGTGGCAAGTGACGTCAAACGAATCTGACGATTTATATTCATAATCGTTGCAGCAGAATACCCACTCCTTCAGGTGTGGGAGGAATGCCGCCTCTCCTTAATTGTTGTTCTGCTAGTCGGTAAAATCTTGTGAACTATCCCAATGGTTTTGAGAGGGGGTCATTGAATAGTTCTGAATGATCTTGTATGTATGGTAGTCGTTATTGTAGCGCGTTTTGCGGCTAACTGCAATGCTAAGAGATATCAATGCATCGATAGATTTTGCTATAACCTATAGACGGTTTCCTCTAAATCTGGTATTCTATATCACGGATTTGAGGAAGCTAGGCAATCGCGGGCTGTTGAGCCCGAGGAAAGTCCGAACTCCATAGAGCGGGATGCTGGCTAACGGCCAGTGAGGGTGACTTTAAGGAAAGTGCAACAGAAACATACCGCCCGTAAGGGTAAGGGTGAAATGGTGAGGTAAGAGCTCACCAGCAACCAGGTGACTGGTTGGCTGGGTAAACCCCATCTGGAGCAAGACTAAGCAGGAGGGATAGTACACCGGCCGGGTGTACTAGCAGGTTGCTCGTCTGTTAACCTCCGGGTTGGTCGCATGAGGCATTGGGTAACCAATGTCCTAGATAGATGATTGCCCCCTCTACCATCGAGAGGTGATAGGGGGACAAAATTCGGCTTATGGCTTCCTCAACTCCACCAAAAAACTCCAGTTTATAATTTCATTAGCTGCTGATACGGTCATGTTCGATAAGCCAGCGGATAAAATCGAGTCGTCGACTTTCTGCTAGCATCTCACGGTATTCAATCTGCTCAGTAACATGATCTCTCATGTGAATAAGCTTTTTGGCTTCGATCTTGCTAAACCCTTTTGAAAGGAGTTTTTGAATTTCCGTATCATGGGTTGCATATGGGTCTTCTGTCATAATTCTAATGTCCCCCTCTTAAATCAAGAAAGCCTCAAAGGCTACAATTCTGAGCGTTTGTGAGATTTGCTGCCAGCGGTCTGATACAGAGATGTGTGAATACCTCACACTATAGACAACGTTTTCCTCTCCCTAAGAATTTTGGTGCTACGAACATTTGTCTGTTCATACACATTGGGTGAAGAAGCCCCATGGTTTTCAACCAGGGGCGTAATAGCCCTACCTTATTTGGGGCAGTCACATAGGGCTAACCTTTGGCGGCCTAGACTGCCTGAGGCTGGAGAGCCGTTTTTGATTGGGAACGGCTAAACCCCCTCTGATTTCCCTGACAATTTGGAATCCTAGCTCTGATGTCCAAGTGGGGAGTGTCTAGGGGAAAGATTCCTCGGATTTATAATAGCACAAAAGTCCTTTCTTGTCTACCTTCAATGATGTGATTCGTCATACGGGAGTTTGACTTGGGTGATATAAATGATGAAGGGAAATCGTCTTTCCAAGAAACTTTGGGAGCTTTTCTATGTTGAACGGTCTATTGCTTACCTGGTCTTGGAGCCTGGGTACTGTCGTGTTTCTCCTCTTGTTATGGCTACTCTATCTTTGGGGGTTATGGCAAGCTCGACGGCATGTCGAAGGGCAGTGTATTAGCGCATATCGTATTGCCGCTTTCTTTGCTGGTATCGTGATTGTTGCACTCCTTGTGCTCTCTCCAGTCAATACTATTGCACGTATACAGCTTTTCTCTGTTCATCTTGCTCAGGTTGTTATCTTGACCTCGGTCTGTGCGCCGCTGGTACTAGCTGGTTGTCCAGCCATAGTCCTACGTCCCTTGGTAGAGATACCCGTAGTTCGTCATGTCATGCGCTTTTTAACGTTACCTCTGACGGCTTCGCTCATCTTTAATGTTACATTTTTACTCTGGCATGTTCCGAAATTATACAATGCTTCTCTGGCCAGTGCACCGCTTTATCAGGCAATGGTGTTGTGTATCTTTTGCGCTTCGCTACTTAACTGGTGGCCGTTGGTTGGATCATTAACCGAGTTGCGTAAAATAAGCTATCCTATGCAGATATTTTATGCTTTCTTTGATGGACAACCTGTTGATATTTTTGCTTTGGTGCTGGTATTTAGTGGCGTGCCATTCTATCCTCATTATGCTCTTCCTCCACAGCTAGGTCTATCCCGTTTTGCTGATCAAGCTGTTGGTGGTGCGCTTCTGTTGATACCAGGATTGATAGATCTAGCTGTAATGTCTCCTCTCTTCTTTCGTTGGCTTGCCCAGATTGAGGCAAAAACTAGATTGGCTGATCAAAGGAGACAGCAGGAAATGGAGGAAGAGGATGAGGATGTGTTAGATGAAATTACGCAAGCGCGAACACACTAAAGTTGATCTATACCGTTCTCAGATATGCAAGCACGAGGTACGGAGTCCAGTTTGTCGCGTCTTCGTCGGAGAAACTCGGGGCTCTAGTCGTTCCATGTGCATGATAAAGCCAGAGCTTTCTGTAACCGTCTTTCATATTCTCGACGTGGAATCTCGGTGACACCAAGGCTTGCTAGGTGTGGTGTGAGAAACTGGGTATCGTGCAGGACATAGCCACGTCTTTTCAGGTGCTCGACTAGTGCAACCAAGCAGACTTTTGAAGCGTCGGTGGCATGCGAAAACATGCTTTCTCCCATGAATGCTCCACCAAGTGCTAGACCATAGAGTCCTCCAACAAGTCTGTTCTCGTGCCAAGCCTCGACACTGTGGGCTAGTCCAACTGTGTGTAGATAGGTGTATGTCTTGAGAAATTCTTCGTTGATCCATGTCTCTTCTCGCTCACCACAGCAACGCATGACCTTCTCGAAGGCCGTATCTATGCGTATCTCATAGATGCCTTTGCGTATAGTTGCACGTAGTGAGCGCGAGACATGGAGATTGTCATGTTCCAGGATGGCACGCGGATCTGGGGCATACCAGTGAATCTTTCCTTGCCGATTGGCCATTGGGAAGATCCCCTGTGCATAGGCCCTGATGACCATGACTGGATCAAGCGGTTCATTTTTCTTCCGAAGCATAGAACTCCTGACTAGCCGAGGGTTTCCTGATTACCCCCGAGCAAACCAGCGGAAATAGCGCGCGATGCGCGGTTTCATTCCTTCGATCATTTCTATGTCCATCGCTGTCAGTGGTTTGATGACGAGCAATAATGCTAGGCACAAGAGAACAAAGCAAACAGCAGAAATTCCTAACTGAATAAGGCTTGATGGATGCCAGAGAGTACTTGGCAGGGCAGCAAGTACAGGCGCGGCCAAGAAGCGTTGGGTAAAGCGGAGTAGGGCTCGTGGATACTGTTGCGGCAACTTCCTCCAAACCCCAATGAGTAACAGCAATCCAATCACCAGCCTAGCAAATCCATCAGCGATGAGTGCTCCTGCTGGTCCAAGCAAAGGGATCGTTATGCATCCAACCCCGATAGCTAGCAACAAACCAATCCAATGGCTGAGAGCAACTAGCCTTGGCTTACCGATCACATACAGACAGGATTGATGGATAGTTGTGCCTGTAATGCGTATCAGGATGTTAAACAATACAAAGATAGCAAGTAGTGGTCCAACTGGGTCATACCGGCTTCCATAAATGGCGTGTGTTAGATTAGAGGCATTGAAGAGGCAGAAGATTAGTCCTGGGGCTGCAAGCAGTGTTTCTACTTTGATCAGTGTTTGCCAGCAACTCCCTAGCCGTTCGTAGTTATTGCCTATGAAGGCAGCTGCCAATGCTGATCCCCCTACTCCCGCAAAACCTGCTACCATGAGCACGTTTGCTGCATCAGCTAGTTGGAAAGAGAGGTTGAAATAACCAATATTGGTCAGTGATATGGCAAAAATACTGAACAAGATAAGTGAGACCTGCTTGAGTAACGCGCTTGATACAAGATTGGTCTGCCAAGCCGAAATTCCCACTTGTAGGACAGGTTTAAATGGTTGGGTGTATATTCCGTTAGGCGTTATGAGCAGGGGGGCTAACCAACTGGCAAAAAGGATGGAACTGAGAACTCCCGCAATGGCTTGTATCCATAGTACCCCATCGATACCCCAACCATTCAGTAGTGCAAGATAACCCAGTACCAGTAATAGCAGTTGTGTTGTACCTCCAATAAAAAATACCTGGTGCATTTGCATCCGTGCTGCACTGACTGCCATAAGTAAATTGGTAATGCCAACTCCCAGGACATAAATGGCGATTGGGAGGGTGTGTGCTTGCAAAGCTGGATCTTCTAGCGCTCTAGCAATATCTGTAGCACCTTTGATGGGAAGAAGTGTGATCATTGCTGCTAATGCAGGTAAGCTGAAGATGATAATACAGGTGCTTGCAAGCAGCACTAGGCAACGTAACCCAAGGAGACGTCTAGTGAGCTGGGCAGCCGCAGCCTTGCCATGTCCAGCAAGGACATGTGGAATAAAGGTGACGACAGCGTCCTCTAAGCCAAGCGACACAATGCAAAGTATTGTGTTAATGGCTGTTTGGATGGTTGCATATATCCCATACTCTTTAGGTGAGACGTTGTGTGTGAGAAGGAGTGTGAGGAGGAAGAGTGAAATGTAGAGCCATAGCCCATAGGCTTGACCAAATAGGTAGCTAGAAGGCGTTCGTTTGAGTAAGCATTGTGCTTCAGTATCTCTCTGAGCAAGCTTTGTTTTTATTGTAACTGTTGACATAGTTTGGTGAGATCTTTCAAAAAAGATGTATGTCTTTTATTTTACCTTAACTTTGACCATAAAGTATCCCTATCAGCCAATAGCTCCTAGTACTCCCATCTTCAAGGCTAGAAAAACGAAAGAAGTTGACTGGATTACGACAACTAGAAGCAAATGGAGTGATCATAAATAATAGTGATTTAATTATAAAACGAGCTGTATGAGCAAAGAAGGTTGACCATTCATTGGCTTAAAGACTATAATAGCAGAGATTTAACTCCGTTTTAAGAAGGACCTTGCGCATGAAACAGGTGCAGAGATCTACAACGCTCTCGACTGAACAATCAAATGCAACACAGCGCGCTGGGCCGCAGCGTTTTCTCTTCTCTTCTTTGCTTGTTGGGGGAGTGATTACTCTTCTGCTGACGCTTATCGAGGTCAGTTTTATTCTGCTATTTAACCCGTTCCATGTGCTGGGGGAGAGTCAGAATCGCTTTTTTGCCTTGCTAATACTTCCTCTACACATGCCTGTTAGCCTACTCGTGCTGTTGAGCGAACTGCTAGTCGCTTCTATGGGAAGCTTTCTGCTGGCTCAGCCTGTTGCATTGATAAGTTACTTGCGAGCTGTCTATCGTGCTCAGGAAGCCTATCACAAACTGTACATACCTTTAACCGCAGTCGCAAATATTCGTAAGGCTGGTGAGCACTATCAAGAATATCCAATAAGTTCTCCTCTCTCTCTCCAGGAGGAGCAAATTTCAATCTTGGATCTCGTTCAGTTAGACGAGTTTCATCAGTTAATCCTGGGCCTGCCTGGAGCAGGGAAAACGACGGCTCTTCGTGTCTATCAATATGTTGCATCTTCGTCTCGCTTCTCTCTTGCTTTCTCTCGTCAGCGTATCCCTGTTTATATCCCCATGAAAAATTACAGCCTTTTCCTCAAACAGCAGTTTTCTCTGGGGGAAGAGGATGCTCTCCATGATCTACCACCTGTAACGCTTTTTAGCTATCTACAGAATTGTGATCTTCCCGGTATGCACCATATGAAGCCATATTTGCAAAAACTATCTGATCAAGGTCGTTTGTTATTGCTCTGTGATGGTTTGAATGAGATTGATAGTAGTTATCTGCCTCTGGTAAGCAGAGAGTTAATTTATTTGATGCGAGAAACGCGCAACCGGTTGGTGATGACTTGCCGAGAGGTAGACTATCGTGAGCAACCTGATTTTGTCCAACTGGTAGATGAGGGGCAGGCTGTATGCGCTGTAATCTATCCGTTACGGCATGAGCAGGTTCATGAGTTTGTCGAGCTGTATGTACAGAAGCAGGATAATCAATGGCAACATACTGCTGGACAGATTTTGCAAGTGATTGATCGTAGCCGCTTACGTTATCACTGTACAAATCCCATGATGCTTTTTACGTTGATGGGTATTATCGATCAGATTGGGGTTGAACGTGGTAAGCAGATAGACACACGTGGTCGTCTCTTGCGCGAGTATGTAAGACACTTAATTCATTATGAACGGCAGCAGGCAAAATGGAGTCATGGCGCTCCGACAGAGCAGGAAATCGTCAATTTCTTGAGTGAGGTTGCTTGTGCGGCCCGTTGGGCCAATGATCGCAATGCCATTCAACTACATGTCACATCCCTGTTATCTACGTCAGATACTCAAGCGCGTAGGAAGATGGATTTTCAGGAAATCGCTGATGAATTGCGCTTCTGGCTAGATGAGCACCCAGCGCAGGGACCATTTGTGCTTGAGGACGATCAAGCTTTCGATATTGCTGTGCTTTATGATGATCCTTCCCAAAATGATCTTCTTCAGATGCTGCAGTTTGCTCTGAGTGCTGCTCTCATTGAGATTAGCCCCAGTGGTGTACTCAGTTTTCGTCACGAGCTGATCGCCGAGTATTTTGTTGCTGAATACTTCTTTAGGCTTACTAATAGAATACAAGCCTTAAAACAAGCTACATCGGTTTCGATACGACCAGAACTCCTTGAGAATGTTAGTCGTTGGAGTGAGCCCGTCGCTCTCTGGGCTGGTCTACTTGATCGTCCGCTAGAGCTGGCGGAGCGTTTTGGCTCGCTTGGATTAGAGAATCCTGGTTATGTCTTGCAGGCTTTAGCGCTTGGCCTTGTCTGTGTTGGTGTTTTATGGGCTCCTCCGCAGGTTGATGTCCAACGGACAGTGATCTTGCCCTCAAGTCTTGAGGAGGCACTTTCTATCGCTGTACGTAACAAAGTGGCTCGTGAAGAACTAGCCAGCGTCTTTACCCGTTGTGCAGAGGAGGGAGGTCAGGAAGTCTATCGTTCTCTCTTACCGCTAATTATGGTGGAAGGGATTGGTGAGCTTCTCATTTTATTAGATCAGTCAATTGTTCCTGATTTACTTTTTGCGCAGTTACAGGATGCTGCTGATAATATTGCTTACGAAACCCAGGTGAAACGTCTCACGCGTATTCTAGGACATTTCGGCGGTGTTGTGGTGGAACGGGCTATTCAATTAAGTGTTCCTGCTTCCGATAGCAGCGCTCGTTTGCGTGCTGCTGCTATCAATATTCTTGGTGGTACCCATGATTCTCGGGCTGTTGAGCCTTTGCTTGCCCGTCTGAGGGATGCTGACCCTTTTATTGCTGAGCGGGCAACCAATGCTCTTATCCGTTTAGGGCCTAGTTTGACTCTGGGACGTATGCTGCAACTTTTAGAGTATCAAGCTGAAAATCAAGCTGAAAATCAAGTTATCGATCCTTTAACGACTCGGGTACACCATGCCGCTCTGGCAATTCTGGGACGTTTTCTGGAGGAGCAGGATGCAGAGCGACAGGTTTCTCTTATGCAGTATCAGCATATTCTGGAGCGCATTGTTCCTGTGCTGACCTCGAATTATCAAGCAGAGCCAAGTCTGCAGTTGCAGGCTCGCAAAATCCTGATACGAGAAGGTCGTAACGTCACAGGCGTAGCTGCTCGTGACCATCGTTGGGAAAAAGTGATTGAGGCACTTATTAGCTACCTGACGTCGCAAAATGATATTGCTGGTTCTAATGTGGTCATAATTTTGCAGGAGATTGGTGCATCTGCAACACCTCGCTTGATTGATCTGCTGAACCATCCTGAAGAAATTGTTCGTGTTCGTGTCGTTAGTATCCTACAAGTTACACGTGATCTGAGTGCTTTGCCTGAAATATTACAACTGATGGATGATCCATCTCCTATTGTTCAGAAGCAGGTTGCAGCGGCACTTTGCTCATATGCGCCTGATAGCATCGTTGGCTTGGTTAACCTGATTCTTAATGGACCAAGTGATGTAGTTGCTGAGCGCTCCGCTCAAATTCTTGTGAGTATTGGTCTTCCTGTTGTCAAACCTGTGATAGATGCACTGCCAAAAATTATACCTGGGCGTACGCGCCTGCTTGTTCAGGTCCTGGAGATGGAACATGACCCATGTGCAGTTCCTGCACTCATAACTTTATTACAAACACCTCAGTTGGAATCGCTGCTTTCTGTTGCGATTGTTCGTGCGCTTGGGCAATTCCAAGATCCACAGGTTGTTCCACCTTTGCTATCAGTCCTTTCCTCTACTGATACGTTGCTTTATGAGCAAACTATCACTGTGCTTAGTCAGTTAGGGAAGGTAGCTCTTCCTAATTTGATTGCAGCCTTGGATGTGAAACAGCCGTCTCTTGTAACTAAACGGGTACAGCGTGCTCTTTTGGGGATTACCCCTTTCCCCGGTGAGCAGTTGATTCGATTTCTTGAAGAGAGCACTCAAGTACAGATGGAGCAGATTATGGCAGTCTTTGTGCAGCAGGGTTCAGATGCTGCTCAGGTACTAGTCAAGCATTTGCTCTATCCCAATAAGCGTGTACGTGATGCGATTCATGGGGCGTTAGAGCAAGTACCTGGAGCTATTGCTGTGCCAGCTCTCTTGGAGGCCTTGAGCCAACTAGAATTGTGTGAGGTTGCTGGTTCCTTTTTACTCAAGTATCCTGATGCTGCTATTGCTCCACTCGTGGACCTGCTGGGAGAGCCTGAGCGCGGCAAGATTGCCGCTACCATTTTGCCACAATTTGGTCCAATGACTCTCAGGCCGTTAATTACAGGTCTGGATGATCGAAGACAGATGGCTCGTCAGCTTGCGCGTCAAATCGTTGTTACTCTGGTTCGCGAAAGCCAAGATGAACAGGCTGTCCTGCGAGAAGTCATCAATCTCTTTAATCCTTCGCCCCCTGTCCAAGCGCACAAAGAGTTGATAGGCGTGCTAACGCAGGAATTAGCAGACATTAGCCTGCCAGTGTTGCTTATGGGATTGGAGGACGCGCACCTGGTTGATAGTATTGCTGAAGCATTCGTACATCTAGCTCATAAGCCTGAGAGGCAGACAATTCTATTGGATAGTCTTGTCGAGTCTCTTTTTATGGATGAGCGAAGACGGGGAGCTGAGGTTGCATTGACCCGGATGGGGGCGAGTGCTGTCTTACGAGTGGGAGAATTGATCACTAACCAAAATAGGCTGATTGCCAAGTCTGCAAAGCAAATTTTGCGAGACATTGGGGTCCCAGCTTTACGATTTATCTGGACAGCGTATAGTGATCGAGGGAATAAGGAGCGGCGAGAGGCCGCTATAGAAGTTTTCCGTAGTATGCGCATTGAGGCCATCAAGGATGAGCTTGTTGCGCTGCTTGTAAGTGATCAGCATGAGAATATTGCCATGGCGGTTGCTTTACTACTCGAATGTATCGATGAGGAAGCCAAGCGACCCTATGAGGAGCGGGTAATGGTTCCGGAACTAGTCGAGTATATACAGACGCATACGGCTGATAGTCTTAATCTGCATGTCATTGCCCAACTTTTACTTATAGGTGAGCATGCCATTGTCGATCACTTGATCCAGGCTGTGGAAGATTATCCACAGCCGCGCAAACAGCTTATCTATATCCTTTTGTTATTGGGTAAGGAGGCACAGCAACTTTTGCTGCAAGTGTTCAATGATCCTGATACAGCAATAAATGTGCGTTTCGAACTGGCTGCTGTGCTTGGGATGATGTCAGCTCCCCAAGAGATTATAAGCTATGCTCGAAGTCTCAGTAGCTATGGTCTCTCAAACAATCGTGCAGGTGGGGCATTCTCTGAGAAGCTTTCAGTTGCTTTGCGTGCTCTTGGAGGTTTGCTTGCTAGTGGTTACTGGAATGCTCAAAAGCTGTTAGA
>CBJMBI010000068.1:0-12207 GCA_966427955.1 uncultured Ktedonobacterales bacterium | reverse complement strand
AACCATTGACGCTGTGTCGTTAACGTCTGTAAGCGCAAACCATATCGCCGTGCCTCATTTATTAGTGCCGTGAAATTGACGTGCGAGGTCAAATCTTGTTCACCAGGACGTACCAGCGGGCGATCAGTTAATTGATGACGGAAATAACAGGCTAGAGTGCCGCGATGGCGATGACGTGTGTACAGTTTACGGGCTGTATCTCCATAATCAATTGTTAGGATAAATCCCCTATGTTTGTGCCTGAGAGAAGAAGAGCAGCCAGTCAATAGCTGTACGGTCCGTTCTATCCAGAGCAAGGCATCCAAGTTGATCTCAGCGCGCCAACCATCTTCAAATGTATGCCAGGGAATCTTGTAGTAATCTAGATAATTAGCGACATCCGGACTGCTAGGTTCGTCCAACAATTCGTAAAGATGACCATCTTGCACACCAACAAAGACTTCGTATAGTCGATCCTCACGCTTTTCGACTATGTGGACGGGGAATGCATCGACAAGTTCGTTGGAGAGGATGACAGAAGGTATGAGGGGTGTGGGTAAGGGTGTGGAGGCGGACGCGCTGAAGTGGGTCCCTACATTCTCGGGCGCTGAAGCGCTGGGTGTGGGGTCTACTTTTGTGGGTGAAAGGGTTGGGATCTCGTTGATGGCGTTTGTTCCGGTGCGTATATCGGTAGTGTGGTAGTCAAGTGCAGCATGAAACGAGGAGTTTTCTTGGGCCGCCCAGGAGCATATTGCTTTTCCAAGATCGCCACGTCCTGCTCCCTGTTCCAAGACAGGAAATGGAGTTGGTTTTCCCAACTGTTCCCACATTTGCTGCAATTGTCTACCCATGCAGTGAGCAAACAGAGGAGAGACATCTGTACTTGTATAATAATCGCCTTCCCAGCCCATTCTAGCGGGCCCGGTCACATAATAACCATAACCAGGTTCATAGAGGGCCATGCGCATATATTCAGCAAAGGTAATTGGGCCCTCATGCTGAATGCGTTCCACAATTAGCTGGCGTAACGAGTTTGAAGGTGACTGATCTAGTCCTTGCATGGCACAATCTCTTTTCCTCAAGAATTTTCAGTAGTCTATCTCCAGAGATCGTGTTTCAAGATCCAAATTGGACAACCAGCAGATCCAGAGCCATCTCTGGTGTCAGGCGACTGCGCTTGAGTGCAGCATCAGTTGCTAAAAGTTGACGATAGGCACTTTCCAACTGAGCGGGACTAAACTTAGCTACCTGGCGTAAAGACTTATCAACGATGAAAGGAGCCATACCAAGAGCGGAAACAATTTGTGGTGCACGCATGCCTTTTTGCGCCAGCTCTTTGACCAGAAGGAGTGAACGGACTTGGCTAGTCATCGTGCTGAGTAGTTTCAGCGGGGGCTCTCCATCAGATAACAGATCATGCAGAATATTGAGGGCCTGCTGACGATTGCGCTGTGCCAGCGCATCGGTGAGGTCAAAAATTCGTGCTTCCTGGACCTGTGCAGATAATTGACGAACATCATCAATATTAATGGTAGCTCCCTTGCCCACATACGTTGCCAGCTTATCAAGTTCATTAGCCAGCAACCGCAGATTATTCCCAATAAAATCTCCTAGCAGCTTCTTGGCCTCTGGTGTAATACTGACACCGAGATGCTTGGAGCGCTTGGTGATCCAGTTTTCGAGTGCAGCACCTTTAGGCAAAGTATTCTGGATGACTTTACCATATTGCTCTGCTGCCTTGACCAGAGGGCTGCTAGCCTCTAACACTTCTTCGGCCAATACAACTAGGATAGTAGTCTCTTGCATAGTAGCGACGTGCGTTGCTAATTCTTTTTCGAAACCAGCACGAGTAAGTGGGCCAGGTTTGCTACTCTTCTTGCTTTTCCTAGTTTTGCTGCTCTTATCCTTATCAGCTTCCCCGCCAACAGCTTCAGCCGAGGCTACTGCTGCTGTCTCACTCCCGCGTTTCTTCTTAGGTAGACCATCGATGACCACGAGGCGTTGCTCACTAAGAAAGGGCAGCGTATTGATAGTGATGAGAATCTGCTTGAGATTCGCATCAGCCCCATTGTAAGTGTCCTGATTATACCCGAAGGTATCTTTTTGCCGCAAAGTTTTCAGTTGTTCACGACTAGTAAACTCGTCATCGCCATGTATGAGATAAAACATAATGAGTCTGTCTTATTCGTGGGCTATAGATTGGTGGTAGTCGCGACTAGTTGTGCGAGCAATCAGTAAATCTGTGAAGATACCGCCAATCAGAGCAGCAATCGAACAAAAGAAAAGTGACCCGAAGAACGTTCCTGCGCCATTAGCATCGGGAAGGGTGTTTGCCCAAACAAGAATGATAACAAAAGCAATGAGTGCAGCTAAAAATGCACCGAAAACAGTCGCTGCACGCTTCTTCACAGCGCTCAACCAGAATGTTAAGAACAGCGAGAGTGGAAGAGCAAGTATAAAACCAAAAATAGCTCCAATAAAGATATCATTGATATCCAGTTGTAATAAAGGCATGATATTAAAACCTCCTGAAAAATAATGACGCTTCAAGCATTCTTGACTATTATACGGCGGTTCAAAGGTTGTGACAATAACAGGCGGGTTTCTCTTGGAAGGATGAGGAAGGATTGCTATACCCAATTGGTCACGAAAAGGTGAAGCGTAGGATCGGATGGGCTATAATGGTTCAGATACAAACACAGCATATATTGCTACAGGCCAATTCTCGGTATGCTGGTGATAGTACAAGGACAAGAAAATGCTAAATGTTGTTTGTATCCAGAGTTGGTTGTCGATTTCATCCTCGCCCTAGTAGTCAGTCATTTGTAGGAACAAGTACAGAAAGAAACAGAGAGGCTTTGAATTGAAACGTTCGCATTTGATGCGTGAAATCGCCGAAACGCTAGCGCTTACACTTCTCATCTTCTTAGTAATTCGCTTTGTCGTACAGAGTTATCATATCGAAGGAACGAGTATGCAGCCTGGGTTGCAGACAAATGAATATGTCTTCATCAACAAACAAGCCTACCTATTTCGCAAGCCGGAACGAGGTGACGTAATCGTCTTCCACTTTCCCCATGATACAACACAAGATTTCATTAAGCGTGTGATTGGCCTACCAGGTGATACCATCAAGACAGATTTTACACACATTTGGGTTAACAATGTTCAGCTCAAGGAACCATACATCAGTGCCCCTTTAAACCCTGTGGCAAAGACCTGGAAAGTTCCCCCCAATGACTATTTTGTTCTGGGAGACAATCGTCCGGACAGCTATGATTCGCGCGACTGGGATTTTGTACCCATGAATTATATTATAGGGAAAGCGATAGTAACCTTCTGGCCCTTGAATGCTATACATTTCATCGATAGCTATCCGAAAGTGTATAGTAATATCAAGAATTCGACCAGTGGTTGAGCTTAAATAACCTATTTCTAGTAATACCTTGGTAAATGAGAAATGGAAGGGAAGAGTGCTATGCAAGACTCACAAAAGGATTCTCCTTCGCAACCACTATGGTCCGATTATGAGCATCGCCCAGCAGACGATGCTAGCGTAGAAGCAGACAATAGTGAGTATGAACCGGCAGAAAGTCGGCTACCCTCCAATAGCTTGCTTTATACGCTTATGGTAGGTGGGCTAACAGGATTAGTTGCTGCATTGCTCCATATAGCAATTACCTTCATCAATGCTCCACTCTATAATGAAGCGGCACGCTTGGCAGATAAAATGTCGCCCAATATGGCTGGAACAATTGCTGGTTTGGGATGTTTGAATGTCTTTATCGATCTTGCTCTTAGCTTTGTCGTCGGTTATATCGTGGGCCGCATCGCCGTATTACGTAGGCGTGGTGCACTGGCTGGTGCATGCTTCGGAGTCGTTACCTATCTGGCAAGCTTCACCACACAGTACTTGCCCAACTATCCTGGCAAAATCATATCGAATACATCACCATCATCAGGAACAGTCTTTGCTGGTATACTAGTAAGTCTCATTATTTTGCTGGTCTACAGTGGTTTGGGAGCATTGCTAGCTCTCTGGGGCGCGTGGACTGCAACACGCAGACATCCATACTACCAGCAGAGAGAGCAAGAATAGAGAGAAGAAAAAAAGCTCTCCCAATCAAAAGGAAGAACCTATTTAGGAGAGCTTAGAATATCGAAAGAGTCCTATACGTTATTGCTGCACAAGGTCACTTCGGTAGATGGTACCCATGCTTGACGATGATTGAAATTAATCTCATACCAATCAGTTGTAGGTATCACATCGTTTTGTATACCTCCATCTTGGACTTCGGTAGGATTGGGCTGTAACTCATTGGCAGTAAAGTGTAAAGTTGAGACGAATATAGCTTTATTGTCATTGGCCTTACAGTTGGGATCGCTGCTGCCAGATGCATTGCAGACATAGGCGATCACATAATTGGAGTTAGTCAAGGAATTGGGGTGACTATAGATTTTGGCACCCAATGGAAGAGAGACCAGTTTACCTATCGCCCGTCCTTCTACTCCTGCCCCTGGAGGAACAGCTAGCCAAGCTAGCTTTGCATCAGCCAACTGATTATTAGGGAATGATTCGCCTTGATGATCAGCCTCCCCATACCAAATCTCATACATAGTGTCGTCACTGGCCGGATCCTTGGCTTTGGCCAGATAATAGTAGGTTATGGTTGGTTCGACGTTATTGGTTTCATCCGTTATATCAGCATTACGGGGTTGTGGGAGCTGTCCTGAAGTAGTGCTAGGTCCCTGGTAGAGAGAGAAGAAGTTAAAATTCATCTCCTTACTTTCAGATCCATTTGATCCCAGAGGTGCAGAAGCAGAGATTGGATGCAGTGTAATAGTATGAGCAAAAGATTGTTCCTGCAAAGTTTGAAGTACAAAGTTAGGATCCTTCCCTGTAGCCTTGATCAAGTTGAAGTAATAATCCCATAGCCAGTAGGGACCTGGATCAACGTGATTGGGAGAGGCGCTCAGGTAGGCAGCGGGGACAGTACCGTGACTGACGATGTGGTCATGATCCAGAGGAATCTTGTACTTACTGACCAAGTAGGCAACCAGTTTTGCTGATGCACGATACTGGGCACTATTGTACCATTGATAGCCTGTGGCATCGAAGCCAGCATGTTCGATACCGATGGCCTGCTCATTGTACAAAAGGTTAGCAGCATGATAGGTAATGTCTTGATCATGGAGTAGCTGATAGACAGTGCCATCAGTATCTACAATGTAGTGGATACCGACCTGACTGGTGGGATTCTGGAAAGTTTTCAGATCATCCTGTAATGAGCCTTCAGAGTCATGAATAACCACAAAATGTATTGGCGTGTCTTTTGGACGATCTGCAGGAGTATAGGTACAATTGTTATCAACAGTGGGAACAAGCGTACAGTTATAGGCGCATTTACCAGGAAAATTAGGATCAATTGTACAATTAAAGACCTTAGGATTGAGAATACAATCAATGGCTCCGGGATAGTCAGTCTTACCGTCATCAGTACACCCAGATGGCAAGTTAAGATGCTTGGCAGATTGAGCATGCGCTATAAATTGAGTCTGTACTGGGCACATCCCTACGAGCATTTGTGCGGTAAATGCAGTTAAGATTACAAGGAGGAAGGAGATACTCCGATTCAAGTATAGATGCCTAAACATACAAAGAAAGTAATCCTTTCCATACGACTTCATAGCAGGTTTGGTGTGCAAGCTTTACTCAATTTTGCTACCATCCTACAAGCTCAATATATCTGGGAAGGAGTTTTTTGTCTAGAGGGAGAAGGGGAAAGGTAGGAAAAGTGGATGTATTGGAAAAGGCAGAATCCCCTGGGAGTGCAATCAAGATGAATGATATGATAGTGTTGCGTCTAGAGCAGCAAGGACATGAAGAATATCCTGGCAAACCTCGACCATGACCTGTGGCACCCACTCCTCTGGGCGAGGATTATCGGCAATGCCCTCTTCTAGCTCTTCACTATCCTCCAGACCATGGCGACGAGAATTATGCATTTGTGGATCATCATGTAGCCCGTGCATACCAAGAGGATGCCAGATAGGGATCTCTACCCGCTGCTGTAGCGTAAGTATTTCTGGTCGGAGGTGATTGTCCTGTAGCGTCATGCTAACGCCGGGCCGTGTTTCAATTGTGCGGCTACTGTGCTCACTGGCATACAACCGTAGCGTTTGCGTCAGCATAAGCAGAGTTTCCTCAGAGATCATTGCCCCTTTAAGGGCCAGTGAATACGACAAATCGATCACCAATGGAGGAATAGCATGAGTATGCAAGTGAGGACAATTATCGTCAGGCTCATGAAAGAATTCGCAGATGCCAGTAGGCCCTTCGAGAGAAAGAGCCGTATCCAATGATCCCCAGGTAAATGCTAGAGTGCATGAACTTTGAGATTCTGCCTCTTCACAGGTGCCTGTATGACAGGTGCATACAAATTCGCGTTCGAGGGTGCGAATATTATGCCAGTATTCGGGGTGGGTGACTAGACCTAAGCTATGCGCTGCCTTCAGGAAATTGTCAGTCATATCTTCATATGTTAACAAGGAAACGCCGCCTCCTTATCCCGTCAGGTTCCCCGATTGGGGGGGCATTTTTGTCAGGTTTGAAAGCTGCCTTTCAAAACAGGTAAATATGTCTTGAGTTCTACTAAAACACATAGGAGTTGGTTTGTGTGTTTTCTTTTCCATAGTATATCTCTCTTGACATGGATATGTAAAGGTGGGTAGACTTTGATTGGTCTTTGCATATTAATATATTCCGTAGACCGATAAATGCATATATGTAGGAATTGCTTTCTTTAGAAGATGGGTTAATTAGAAAAATTCAGCAGGCCACCGTGCATGGCAGCCTGCTTGCCATATGGGTCATCTAAAACATTGGACGAATGGAAATGATGGTGTAAGTCGTGTCGCCACGGGGAGTGGCTACAATGACCTCATCACCTTCCTGATGCCCGAGGAGTGCTCGGCCCACCGGTGACTGGTCTGATATCAAACCGGCCTTAGGATCTGCTTCGAATGTTTCAACGATTTTATAAGTACGTTGACTGCCGGTTTCTGTCTCTAAGATTACCTCCATACCAATACGCACCGTGAGTGGCCCAACTTGAGTTGTATACATTTCCGCTGTCATAATTTCTGATAGGGCCAACCGTTGTTCCAGTTCTAAAATTTCACCTTCAAGTTTGGACTGCTCAGCCTTTGCATCTTCATAGGCACTGCTCTCACTGATATCACCAGCTTCTTTCGCTTCATGGATATAATCAGCGACTTCCCGACGTTTGACATTACGCAGATAGTCTAGTCGCTCTTTCATTCTGGCAAAGCCTTCCGGAGTCAAGCGATATATTTTGCGATCAGACCTGGGATCACTCTGTCCGCCAATGCTCATAACTAAATTCCTCCTCGTGATGAGGCTCTTGGACCCTTACCTTTGATGGGTCTTGTTAGGTTATATGCCTCTAATTAGCTATTTGTCTTTTACAAAACGATCCATCGTTCCTTATATTCCCATCTCAAAATTGACTTTTTGCCCATTATTCTTATCAAAGTTGGACCTTGCAAATACCTCTACATTAATATAAGAGGTCTATCGTGATCTAGTGGACGGAAGCAGGTCCTCTTTTCTTAGTGGATAAGGCATAGGGGCCTTAGCCTGGACAATCCCCTTTTGTGGGGGAAGGCCAGAACGCGTGGTCTGACCTTTGTTGCTCGAGATGGCTAGCCTCCCTTTGAGGATAAATTAACTAGCAACAATAGATTACGTATTACTATCTTCTTTTGTTGCGCCCTTTTTTCCGATGGGAGGCGACATACATCTGTGCCTTGTTGTTAGCCAACGCCGGGACTTCACACACGTGAGGGAGATTATACGTTGTGATTTATAGAACGTCAAGTAATTTATCCACTATTTTTTAGTGTTGCTAAGGAAGAGTTTCCTTCTCCCGGGCGATAAAGCGGAAGAGTTTTGTGCCACATACAGGACAGATACCCTCCATTGCATGGCGCCCTTTTTGGGTAGTTACCTTCTTAGCTCCTTGGATCATTCGCCTCTGACGGCACTTAACACAATATGCCTCTATTGCATCTGACGCTGATATGCTGCCTTCTGCCTCAGGCTGAGTGGCAACGGGAAGAGTTTCCGGCTCAGGCTGAGTGGCAACAGGAAGAGTTTCCGGCTCAGGCTGAGTGGCAACGGGAAGAGTTTCCGGCTCAATCTCAGGAGACAATCCAGGTGAATTCCCAGTATCTGTAGCTAAAGAAGGCTTTACCCTTTCAATTATCTCATTCTTCCCTTTCCTCTTTAAAATAGACTTAATCAAACGCAGCATAACAAGCCAGTAACTCAGTAAACTAATGGTAAGTGCAACCCAGCAACTAAGCAAACCGACGATAAGAAATCGAGAGATCCTACGAGAATGGTGCGTAATTTGACGCATTGCTAACCTCCTTAACCAGTGACCAGACCAGACTCTGTGCACACAAGTTGTTGGAACCTCCTGGAGAAAGGATCGTAAAGATAGAGATCATATGGTCCCTTTTCAGAGTACCTTAGTCTGTTACCATCATGTTACAAAAACGTCCAAAAAGATGTGTGTCCTAAGAATTTTCTCTAAAAAAATCAGTCTCTAATGTCAGGAACCCTATAGTAGAATCTAATTTGTTTGAAGGAAGGTTCCTATGTCCACTGTAGTTGTCTCACTTATCATCATTGCAATTATAGCCTATCTCTGGGGTTCGCTTCCCTCTGGATACTGGATAGGAAAGTTGCTACGTGGCAGAAAATTTGATATTCGTCAGCATGGTAGCCAAAAAATAGGCGCTACTAATGTACAGCGCACGCTTGGAACTGTTCCAGCGATTGTTGTATTTTTGCTCGATATCTCCAAAGGTATTGGCCCTGCCCTCTTAGCAACATATGTGTCATTCTTCAACGGAGGAGGTTGGGGAATATTTGTTGCAGGTTTAGCAACACTGCTAGGCCATTGCTTTCCTATATTTATTGGCTTTAGAGGTGGCAGGGGTGTTCTGACTGTAGGTGGAGTACTGTTGATTACTTCCCCACAGATATTCGTTATTGATGCCATTACCACCCTGGGCACTATTATTATCTCACGCTACGTTTCTCTTGGTTCTATAGTTGGTGGGATAACAACTATTGTGTGTGGCATTACCTTCTACTTTTTGGGACGCATAAGCTTACCGCAGATGTTATATATGGTAATCGCGCCCACCCTTGTGATTATATTCCATGCCGACAATATCAAGCGTCTGTTAAAAGGAACGGAGCGTAGATTGGGTAAAGTTAGTGTCAAGCAGAGCACAAAAAGCGCATAATCTTTATAATTATTACTTCTTGTCTTGGAATAGCCAGTGAGCACTAATTATATACTCAATACCAGACAAAATTGTCCAGATTGTGGCCAGTACCATCAGTATGCCAGCAATAAGAAACAGTATGTCACTACCTGTTGTTTGAATACTTAAACTTAGTACAGGAGGGAAAAGTGAGACTTGGTGGGCACCAAGGCCTTTTGCTAGTAGTAAATCTCCGATTGCAAGCAGTGTCACAAAGGTTTTCTGTTTCCCCCATATACCAGCTGGGATAACTCGACCTTGTGCCGAAGCCATTGAGCGCAGACCCGTTACCAAGAATTCACGTGTAATAATGATGGCAACAATCCATGCTGGCACTAATCCAATCTGCACCAATGCTATCAGGATAGCAGTCACAAAGACTTTGTCAGCTGTTAGATCCAGAAAGACACCTAAGGAAGAGACTGTTTTGAAGCGGCGCGCCAGATAGCCATCTAGAGCATCCGTGATGGAGGCAAAGAAAAATATCACGGTTGCCACCAGAAATGCCCAAGATTGATTGACCAGCACTAATATAAAAACGATGACGGTTGCGATAAGCCGACTCATACTCAATATGTTCGGGAGGTTGCGCATGTATGCTGCCTTTCAAAATAGGTGAGTAGGAAGTTCCCAGTTATTGTACACCATCCAGTTTATCACTTCCCGCGTCATTCATCCCCCTAGCAGCACCGCTAGGGGGATGAATGACGCATCCTTAGACCTTGCCTTACAGAGGAGTGCTTTTCACTTTTCTTTATCCAAAGCACTTTTCTTGTTACTACTATCTCTGATTATTTTGTCCTTGGATTTACCATAGTCACCTTCTAGATCAAAGTCAGCAGGCACTTTTCGTCCTAACGCAATATAGCGTTGCTCTAATTGCTCCAAATCCATGCTTTTGAGTTCTTCTTTCAACTGAGCCTTCTTTGCCTGTAGTTCACTATCACTATATTCGTCAGTTAAAGTATTGATCTTGCTAATTTTGTCTTGCTCTATCTTAATAATTTTACTTTGAATACTTTTCGACAAGGTATCTTCATCTACAACGCTATCCAAGCCAAAGTGTAACTGTCGGAGACGAGTAAGTGCCAGTTCTTTTTTAAGTGGGCCTTGAGGAAGTGTTTCAATAGGATGCTCTGTGACAAAGAATGGATTACTATAAGCTTGTAGATGCGTTCGCTGCCAAGCAGATGGATCCTCTGGTAGTCCTGCGACAGAAAAGGCTCGTGGGAGCTGAAAACCATCAAAGATATCAACCCATACTGTATATTCTGATTGCTTTGTATTTATAAACCTCCGATCTGTCATTTCCTTATATAGTTCCACAGGATTTGTCTTGATCTTTCCTTCTTCATATGCGTGATGAAGAATGTTCAACTGCAGACGATGAGAATATGGCCCATGCTTAAGTGTAACTCCTGCATCAAATGTAAGAAAGCCATTTTTAGCTAGATCGCTAAACTCGTCTGGCTTTAAAAAATCAATTGCATTGACATATGTTTTTCGCTCATTCTTGGGTTTTTCAAGATCCCCATAGCCTCGCTCTCGTTCGGATTTTTGCAAGATTTCGTTGAGAGAAACTCTTTGCTTTTTCATCTCATTCTGTAAATCAACCATGATCGTATCGCAATAGGATTGATTCATAAGAATATCTTTGGCAATTGCTAGGTCGCTCACAATTTCAGGCATGTCACGTGCTGCTTCAGGATAGTACTCTTCTAATTTTGTTTTTATCCTATCTACTCTTTTGTTATCTGATATGCTTTCCAATGCTATTTCTTGACTTGGCTGATACGTACAAAGTTTTTCTGCTAACTCAGAGTACTTATCTTGATGTAGCCTAATACTCTTCTCTATTTTTTCAATTGAGCTACTAGTACTATCTATTAAAAATTTAGCATCATCCTTATAGCCTATATTATAGTATCTTAAAACATTATTTGCCCATTTGCACTTATCCTCCATTTTTCTTATTTTACCGAGAGATGTTTTCGCCTTGCTATAAGCTTCTAAAACTTTAGATACTTGCTCCCGATAAGCTTCGAGTTCTGCTTTACTGATAGTTCGATCCGTTCTCGCGACTTCTTTGTGAATGCTGTTATATGTCTGTTTTGATATCTTTTCTATTTCCTTAAAATAGTCACAATGCATCTGTATTTTGTAGAAGCATTCTCCTATTTTCATTGTGAGGGACTTGATTTGATCTGACGGCTGTTTAGCTTCTTGGAAAAATTGAGCTAGTGTTTTATTCTCACTTTTTAATAGAACTTCTTCAAATTTTTTTCTAGATGACAAGTCTGAAGTTATCAAAGAATTTATCAAGTCTATACCTTTAATACACTCTTTTAAAGTATGAGTACGTTGTTTCCATGCATTATGATGCATTCTCTGCTGCACGATTTGGAGGCCTATATCTTCACTTTGAGATTGTAACTTTTTGGCCACCCGGCTGAGAAAAGCCTGATTTTTTAGATCATCAGGGGTTATTCCTGCTATTTCTCCTACTGTACGGTTAGATTCGCTACACTGTTTTAAATTCTTTTTTTCTATGCTATGATGATCAAGAGCCCTGCTAAGGTTTAACAGTTCTTTAATTTCCGGCTTTTTATTATCTAACATAGTAAAGATTCTCCTTTAACAGCCACAATAATGTCACGCTTCTTAATCACACGGTCCACCGCATGTTCAAATTGTGTATATGGTGGATCATTGCATATCTGAAGCTGTGTATGCTTTTGTATTAACTCTACCATTTCTCTGCGTTTGATACGAGTTGCATTCCATGCTAGTGCAATTGTACCGCCTGGGAGCAACATCTCTTCCCAGACAGGTAGTGACTGACCGAGCAGGTTCGAGATCTCTCCA